>JAYUHK010000135.1:0-26482 GCA_043767025.1 Saprospiraceae bacterium
GCTCGAAACTTTTGAGCGTGGAACACCAAAAAGTATAAACGTCCAGCAGTTGCCGCAGGGAATTTACTTCGTGGCAGCTAAAAGTGCGGACGGCAGACAGCTCAAATCAGTCAAATTTGTAAAAATAGAATAAGGTTTTTCATATTTTTTACTTGCCTCAAGTGGAGTACTTTTTTGTACTCCACTTGATTTTTTTCAATTTCTAAACAAAAAAACATGAAAAAGATAATACTACATCTAATTTTTTTGGTTGTACTCCAACAAATAGGATTTGCACAATATCTAAAAATCGTAGCAACCGATATAGACTATGTTAGCGATACGGTCGTAATACAGTACAATAATAATGCGACTATTGGACTCGACCCAAGCAAGGGAGAGGTTGATTTGACCAATATTCCGATTACAACTGAAAAATATCTCAGAATTCGACAGCGCGACTCTGCACATTTTAGCTGTCTGTATCAACTTTATCAAGATTCTGTGGGCTATCAACCCATCTATTTTCCAGTTAGTTTTGATTCTCGCATCAACAAGCGAAAACCAATAGCCAATAATTTGGCAAATAGAAGTTTTGAAATCAACTGCGGCGATAGAGATGTTTATTACATATTGATGTATTCCAACCAAAACATAAAGGACATTATTGAACGAATAGATGTTATCACCGAATGTTCGCCCGTCACGCGCGACCAACTTTGGGCTGCCGCTGGAACATATTGCGGAGCTACTTCACTGACTACAAAAATTAGCGGACTGCATATTACGTTCAAAAATAGTATTTTCACAGCGACAGACGACGTAATAAATACAGAAAACGAACTAAACTTGACATCAAATGTAGTCAGTCACGAAATAGTCGTAAAAAGTGAAAAAAGCGACGGGGTGCTTTATGTTCTTAATTCATTGGGTCAGCAAGTGCTACCGCTCGAAACTTTTGAGCGTGAAACGCCAAAAAGTATAAATGTCCAGCAGTTGCCGCAGGGAATTTACTTCGTGGCAGCTAAAAGTGCGGACGGCAGACAGCTAAAGCCAAGCAAATTTATCAAAATGGAATAAAAAAAATTCCCTTTCCCCCCCAAAAGTCCGTCGCTCGAAATGTGTTTTCGAGCGACGGTTTTTTTTGTGGTAATTTTTTTATCTTTGCACACAAGAATATTTACAACAAAAGTACAAAGCATGAAAAAAAATCAATTTCTTAACATTTTTATCGCCGCCGCAGTGTTGGCGAGTGGTTGCCAATCCAATTTTTTTAAATCGAAACCGACTTTATTCGCCAACTATTATGTGCGCTACTCGCAGGACGGCACGCGGACGAGGGCGGAAGTTGGCTTTTTTGAAGGCGACTCGGTGCGCACCGCAGAGCCGAAAGCATTTTCGAGCGTTTTTTTTCAGCAGGGCGCAATGAACCCCAAACGCATCTCCGCTCGCACGCTCCGCTATGAAGCCGAAAACAGTGCCGACTATCCGAATACTTTTTCGTTCAGGTACAAACGAGAAAACAGCAAATCGGAGGAAGAAAAACAGGACTTGACGATGAGCGCGCTGCGGGAGTTTGCGGCAGAAAACGGCGTGGTCAGCAAAACAAAAGGCGTAAAACTGAGCTGGAAAGACGACGCACTCGCCGAAGGCGAAGGCTTGGTATTGCTTTTTTCGGACAGAAACGGCGCAACCGCCGAAGTCGCACTATCAGGTCCGACCTCCGCCACAGAGGCGAGCGTGGGAGTCGGCAATCGGCTACAAAATTTTGCCGAAGGCGAAGGCGGCAAACTCGCACTCGTCAAAAAACAAATCCGCCGCGGACAGGAATCCAAAAAACAGTGGGTCACACAGATGGAATTTTATACCAAAACGATAGCCGTAACAATAGTAGAATGATGAAAAAATATATGCAGTTTTTTTTCGTTGTAGCCTTCACAACCGCTCCTTTTTTGGCGACAAGTCAAGGCGAAGGCTGGACGGATATTCAGACTTTGGACAGCACGATTCGGATAGATATTCGCTACGCGACGGCGAATAATTTTATGAAAAAGAAAATTTACGACTGTCCGCGCTGTGTGCTTCGCCCAGAAGTGGCGGTGGCGGTGGCGGCAGCGCATCGGCAATTAGCGAAGCAAGGTCTGGGACTGAAAATGTACGACTGCTACCGTCCGCGACCGTATCAGCAAAAACTTTGGGACATTATGCCCGACGACCGCTACGTCACGCCGCCCGCACAAGGCTCTATGCACAACCGTGGCGCAGCAGTGGACTTGACGCTCGTGCGGCTCGCTACGGGCGAGGAGTTGGAGATGGGAACGCCGTACGATTTTTTTGGAGAAAAAGCCTACCAGACTTGTACCGATTTGCCAAAAAATGTCCTCGAAAATCGCCGCCTGCTCAACGAAACACTGGAGCAAGTAGGATTCAAAAAAATACGGACGGAATGGTGGCATTTTTCTTACACGAAAAAAAAATATCCGCTTTCGGACTCGCTTTGGAAATGCGACGAAAAAAAATAATTTTTCAAAAAATACAACTAAAATATGTCAGCAATCCGCCGAAAAATAAATTATATTTGGCTGCCGATGCTCGCTATTTGCTTGCAAACTGGCTGCTATTCGCTCAAAGGAACGAGTGTTCCGCCCGATGTCAATACGTTCAATGTGGCGCAGTTTGAAAACAAAGCACTCAACGCGCCGCCCGCTTTGCAGCAGGTTTTTACGGAGCGACTGAAAGTAAAAATACTCAACGAGTCGCGGCTTACTTTCCGTCGGGAGGAGTCGGACATTGAGTTTTCGGGAGCTATCACGGACTTTCGTGTGAGTTCGGTGGCACCGATAGCGGGAGCCGTGACGGCGTTCAACCAACTTGATATTGTGGTGTTGGTAGAGTACGTGAACCGCAAAAATGAGCGCAAAAACTGGAAAACTTCGTTCAACCGTTTCTATCAGTTTCCGAGCGATGCGAATTTGAGCGACAAGCAAGACGTTTACATCAAGGCAATCAATGACTTGTTGGTAGAAGATATTTTTAAAAAGTCATTTGAAGATTGGTAGAAAAAAAATCGTAAAATTCTTAAAAAACCACAGCGCAACAATATTTTTAGCAGTTGGGCGGTTTGAATTTTTAATAAAAAAAGACGCATGAAAAATTTAGTCAAAACAATCCTTTCGCTCGCATTTTTTGGTGCTGCCAACGTCGCTCTCGCCCAAGATTTTGACCTCAAAATC
Organism: Saprospiraceae bacterium; assembly: GCA_043767025.1. Classification (GTDB taxonomy): domain Bacteria; phylum Bacteroidota; class Bacteroidia; order Chitinophagales; family Saprospiraceae; genus JAYUHK01. Next base: position 3,213 of record JAYUHK010000135.1, read on the forward strand.
GGCGACTGGAAGTCGTACCTGCCTTACCAACAAGGAAAATATGTCACTCAAAGCGATAAAAAAGTATTTTATACGACTCCTTTTTCTGTAGTAGCGGTTGATAAAGAGGATTTTTCGACCGAGTTTTTTTCAAAAGTCAATCGCTTAAACGACGCAGGCGTAGCGTTCTCAAAGTTCAATCCAGCGAACAATACACTGGCGGTCATCTACAACAACAGCAACATTGACCTCCTGAAACCCAATGGAAATACAGTCAATTTGAGCGACGTAAAACTCAACAATACGATAATAGGCGACAAGCGCATCAACGATATTTATTTTGAAAACAATCGCCTCGCCTATCTTTCTTGCGGCTTTGGGGTTTTGCAGTTGGACATGGTGCGCAACGAATTTTTGATTACCGTATTTACAAATTTAAAGGTAAACGCTGTCACAATTTTTAAAGATTCTATCTATGCAGCTACCGAAAAAGGGATTTACCGAGTGTCACGAAATGGCAACAATTTAGCAGATTTTGGTACTTGGCAACGCTTGGACGAAACAGACGGCTTTCCGATGGGCGACTATTCTTCTACGGCTTTGGTGTCCTTCAACGGAAAACTGTATTTGGACATCAACAGTGCTTTGTGTCGCTACGAAAATGGTTTGCTCACGACCGTTTTTTACAAACCGCACGCCCGAATTAGTTATATCAGTGCAGACGGCGGACATCTTTTAATGGGATATTTTGGTAACGGCGAGCCGGGACAATTTTGGCGCGGATATATTTTTGATACCGACGAAACTCGCCACGACGCAGGCGACAACTGTGTAAATGGTCCGTTTTATGCCGTAGAAGACCAAAAAGGTCGGATTTGGTACGCCGACGAGCAACGAAATTTTAGAATGTCGGACAACACTTACGGTAGTTGCAAACAGTTTTCTTACAATTCTCCGTACTCTCATAACGTCACTAAATTGGCTTTTTCGGACAGCACTTTGTGGGTCGCTTCGGGAGGAGTGGACCAGTCCGACTCTCGAAGATACCGCAGCGACGGCGGTTTTTATCTCAAAGAAAACGAATGGAAAGCCGTCAATCGCTTCAACAATACATTGTTGGATTCTTTTCAGACGACCGATTTTTATACAGTAGCCGCTCACCCAAGCAAAAATTTGGCATATTATGGCACACTTTGGAACGGTATCGTAGAGTTTGACCCTGTTACAAAAGGTGTTTTTATTTTCAATAGAAAAAACTCTACCTTACAGGGAGCTATCGGCGACGACGCTCGCGAAATCGTCACGGGACTTGCTTTTGACAAAGACGAAAACTTATGGGTCAGCAATCAAGGCGCGGCAGAAGCTATTTCGGTGCGCAAAAAAGACGGCACTTGGCGTAAATTCACTGCGCCCGGAGCAAACAGCAATCTCTGGCAAGTCGTGATTGACGACAATGGCTACAAGTGGTTTGCCTGCCGCGACGCAGGGCTTTTGGTCTATGACTCTGGCAAAAATATAGACGCCACAGGCGATGATAATTTTAAACTTTACACGACCACCAACAGCAAAATCGGAGGCAGAGTGAATTGTGTCGCCAAAGATTTGAACGGCGATATGTGGGTAGGGACTACGAAGGGCGCAACCGTTTTTGAGTGTTCGCCCTTTTCGGCAAGCTGTAAAGGCAACAACAGAATCGTGCTACAAGACGGTATTCCCGCTTATTTGCTCGAAAGCGAAACGGTGAATTGTATCGCGATAGACGGAGCTAACCGCAAATGGTTTGGCACTACCAACGGCATTTTTGTCCAATCTCCCAACGGAGAGGAACAAGTTGCTCGCTTTACGACCGCCAACAGTCCGCTCTTTGACAATAATATTTTGGATATTACTATTCAGCCCAACACAGGCGAGGTGTTTATTGGCACCAACAAAGGTATTTTGTCTTATCGTGGCGAAGCCATCACGGGCGGTCTTACGCACGACTCGCAGGTGTACGCCTTTCCCAATCCTGTCCGCCCCGACTACACGGGACCCATCGCTATCAAAGGTTTGGCGCAAGACGCGGACATCAAAATTACGGACGTACAGGGGCAACTCGTGTATGCTACGAAGGCTCTCGGCGGACAAGCTATTTGGGACGGACGTGACTACACGGGACGGCGAGCGGCGAGCGGAGTCTATCTCGTGTATGCTACGGCGGTCCGAAATGCCAATAATCCAGAGGCTGTCGTCACCAAGATTTTGATTGTGAATTAAATGCTATTAAGTAGTTGTAAGTTTTTAGTTTTTAATTTTGAGTCATCATAAACTGTTGAAAATCAACGAATTATGTCGAATATTAAACGTCATCTATTTATGTGCATGAACTTAGACAGCAAATTACCAGTTTCTGACCATCGGGATATGCGGAATATCGTCCTCCAAGTAGCCTTCTCCAGACTGTGCGAAACCCAACGAGCCGTAAAATTTTTCTAAATATTGCTGCGCGCCGATTTTTATAGGATATTGGTCGCCAAATAATCTACGGATTTCTTCGATAGATTTTTCCATTAGTTTTTTTCCAACGCCCGTGCCGCGCACCGAGCTGGCGTTGATGACTCGCCCGATGGACGTGTAGCCCTTGTAGGAAATTCCTTCGGGTATCAGCCGAGTGTAAGCTACTAATCGCTGTGTTTCGTCGTAGCAAAATAGATGGTGCGCTTCAAAATCACGAATCCCGTCGGCATCTAAATACGGACAATTTTGCTCTACGACAAAAACCTCCTGTCGGAGGACTATCGCTGCGTACAACTCGCGCAGATGGAGGTCGTCAAAATGTTTGCAAACAAAATGTAGGGTCGTCATATTTTTTTTTGGTAAAAAATTATTTTCCGCGTGTGGCGGTGCTGCTGAACGAACTGACGGCTATGAGGCGGTCGTATCGCTCTCCGAAAGGACGATAGTAAACCAAAATACTGTATTCATTGTCTGTTTCGTAGTAGTTGCCTTCTGTTTCTTCGGTATCTAACGCAGTGGGGTATTCTTTGTGGACGACCGCGTAGGTGTAGTTGTAGTAGCCTTGTTTGAGCAAGATATTGGTTTTGTAAGCTCGTTGCTCGGCATCGTAGGTCAGTTTGTTGGCTTCGCTTGGCTTCCAATCATTAAATTCGCCCAATACATACAAGTCGGCATTGCTGAACTCCGTCGGGCGGTCGTAGGTAAAAGAAACCATCGCGTAGTCAGCAGTAAAGTCGGAGGTGTTCGGATTAGAATTTCTTGTACTTTGATTCGGGCTATTGATATTCAACAAATTCGTAAGTAAATTCGTGCCGCCACTAACCGAATTGACTACGCCGGGGTCTTCAGAATTTTCTACAATAAAACTGCCGTTGGCATCACGATAGAAAAAATGCACTTCATTCACTCGTTTTTTTTCGGTAAATAATTTTACACCAAAGCCATTTCTATAGCGAAGAATAGACTCTACAAACTGTGAGTTGAAGCGAAAACTTCTCATATCAAGAACTCGAAATTCTTTGGACGCTGGAAATGAAATTAAATCTTGATAGTCGAAATCCATGCTTTCTTCGTGGATGAAAAACGGTCTTACGCCCGTTATGGCGTTGTCCCATCTGTGATTTTGAAGTACCGTAGCCGACATTTCTATTTTTGGGTTGCGGACGGTCGTGCCTTTGTGAAGCAACGTAAAGTCAATTTCTTGATGCGTTTGAGTTTTTCCCGTCCCCGCAGGCGGCACCATTGTTGCCAAGATTTGCATTTTGGGTTCTGACACCATAATTCGCCGCGAGAGCACGGGCGTTTTTTCATTGTTTTCTTCATATACTTTGAGCAAATAATTGCCCGACTTCGTCCATTTGATGTCAGCATTTGGCAACGAAAGATAGTAGTGCGTATATTTGTACAGAGTGTTGACGGACAGCTGATAGTCGCGGATTAGATTTTCATTGAATCCCGTCAGGTATTCAAAATCTGCCAAGTCGGACGGCTCCCAGTTGGCATTGCAAAGCGTGAGCGAATAAAGATAGCGTTTCATTTCAGCATCGGTATCGTCAAAATGCAAAGAGATAGAGCCGCCGCCATTTATATCAATCATTGGCAGACTTAAAGGAAAACCTGTAAGATGACATTTTACGCTCCGAATATTGTCCTGATAGACAGCGTTGGTGTTAGAAAATACGGCTGCTGTTTGCGCAGCCGCGCAGCAAGATGACAGCAATAAAAATAACAATAAGTAATTTTTCATAAAAAAATATTTTGCGTAATCTTTAAAGATAAGGAATCAGAAAAAATAAGATACTTAATTTTTTTCAATAAATTCAATCAATAACAAGGCATTTTTGAGGCGCAACGCAGGGCGTTGTAACGAAAAAATAACGCAGTGATTGGTTGCAATTTAGCAGAAAAAATGAGTAGTTTATTTTAGATAAGTTCTTACACTTAAATATATGACATTTAATATTCGACATAAATCGTTGATTTTCAGTAGTTTATGATGACTTAAAATTAAAAACTAAAAACTAAAAACTACTTACATTCCTAATAATTATTCTTCCTCCGCGCCCATTTTGGTAGTATTTTCGGCTACCAGCAGCGCGCCTATCATTTCCTCCAAATTGCCGGACACGATGCCTTGCAAATCCCAGTTTTTGTAGTCGCCTTCTAATCGGTGGTCGGTCACGCGGTTTTGTGGATAGTTGTAGGTGCGGATTTTGTCCGACCTATCGCCCGAGCCGACAAGCGACCTGCGGCTCGCCGCCATCTGCGAATCGTGTTTTTGTTTTTGCATATCATACACTCGCTGATAGAGCCGTTGCAAGGCAATTTCACGGTTTTGAATCTGCGATCTTCCTTCCGTACATTCCGAAACGACTCCCGTTGGAAGGTGCGTGAAGCGCACGCCAGACTCGGTTTTATTGACGTGCTGCCCACCCGCACCGCTCGACCGAAACGTATCTACACGCAAGTCCGCTTTGTTGATATTGACATCTTCCATCTCCAATTTTGGCATCACCACCACCGTTGCCGCCGAAGTATGCACCCGTCCTTTCGATTCTGTTTCAGGAATCCGTTGCACCCGATGTGCGCCCGACTCGAATTTGAGTTTGCCGTACACGTTTTCGCCCGTCACTTCCAGCTCTAATTTGCTGTATCCGCCCACCGTTCCTTCGGTCACGGATAAGAGTTCGGTTGTCCAACCTTGTCGGTCGAAATAGCGGCTGTACATTCGGTAGAGGTCGCCTGCGAAAATGCTGGCTTCGTCGCCGCCCGTGCCAGAGCGAATTTCAAAAATCACGTCTTTTGCGTCTTCGGGATCTTTGGGGATAAGGAGCAATTTCACGCGTTCCTCCATCATTTCTTGTTGAGGGAGCAAGACGGAAAGCTCGTCTTTTGCCATGCGGCGCATTTCCTCATCATCGTCGTTGAGCATTTCGCGCGCGTTTTCGATGTTGCCCAAAAAATCTCTGTATTCGTGATACATGGCTGCGATGGGCTGCAACTCTTGGTAGGTTTTGTTGATTTTTGCAAAACGCTCCATGTCCGTCATCGTGTTGGGGTCGGCGAGTTGCTCTTCCAATCGGACGGATTGTTCAAAAATTGCTTGTAATTTATCTAACATATTTTTTTATTGTGAATACGAAATTATTTTTTGAGAAATGTATTTTCCTCAAATATTTTCCGATAAGCTGTCGCTTCGTTGGGCAGATATTCTAAAAATCGCTGCGAAAATAATACAAAAAAACCAATACTTACCGCTTGCCAATCGATTTCTGGTAAGCCGACTGCATCTTTGATTTGTTTTTCCGAAAAACCGCTGATTTTTTCTAAATTTTCAGCTAAAAAGTCGCCCGTTTGGGGATATTCCAACGTCGAAAAGTTACTCACAAAAGCCTGCGCCAGCGCGTACATTCCCACATTAAAATGTTCCTCGAAGTGAAAAGTTCCTTGCATCAGCGGCTCTGCGGCGAGCAAAATTACGCCGTCCTCTTCAAAGATTTCCGCACTGTGAAAATGGTTAGGAAACTGCGGCGACGGAAACAACTGCGGATAAAGTACTACTTTTTCGTACTTTTTCAACAATAAATCCTGTCGTCCAAACAGCATTTGAGCGGCGTTGGCAGCCACTATCAGCCGCAAATCTTCTGGCACAGGGTCGTCATCCTGCGTCATCGGCATAAAGTCGGTAGCGATAATGTAAAGCGCGCAACGCTGCCGAAAACGCAGTTTTTCCGACTCCTCTAAACCCTTATAAAAACCATGAAACCGCTCCAAGACGGCTCGGAGCGGCGCGTCCAAATCGGGCGGATTGCGAACATACCACTGCCAATTCACTTGCGGACTCAACGAAAAAACAGCAGCTATCGCCACTCCGCACACGATCATTCCGAAGGCATATTTTTCGTCCGCCTCATAGGTGAGGTACAAAAAACCAAGAAAAAGCACCACCAACGGAGCGATAATCAGACGAGAAGGAGCCATAAATATTTTGATATTTTTGAAGGATACGCCAACATTCTACAACGAAAATTCGTATTTTGAAGTATGGAAAATCCACTGATGGCGCAAATTTACGAATATTGTGAAGCACATACAAGCCCGCCCGACGCAATTCTGCAAGCTGTGGAGCGCGAAACACACCTCAAAACGCTCGCTGCCAATATGCTTTCTGGACATTTGCAGGGGCAATGGCTGACGATGGTGAGCCAAATACTCCAGCCGCGTCGAATCCTCGAAATCGGTACTTTTACGGGCTATTCGGCGATTTGCCTCGCCAAAGGTTTGGTCGAAAATGGCTTGCTGCACACACTCGAATCGGACGAAGAAAAACAAAATATTATTTTGAAAAATATCGAAAATGCTGCTTTTTTAGAAAAAATAAAGCTACATATCGGCGATGCAAAGTATATTATTCCGCAGTTGGAAGAAGTTTTTGACTTGGTTTTTATAGATGCCGACAAAGAAAATTACAGTTTGTACTACGATTTGGTTTTTGAGAAGCTGCGCTCTGGCGGCGTTATTGTGGCAGATAATGTGCTTTGGAAAGGCAAAGTGCTGATGTCACAAAAAGACAAAAAAACAAAATTATTAGACCAGTTTAACCAAAAAATTCAAGCTGACAATCGGGTAGAAAATTTATTATTGCCGCTGCGCGACGGCTTGATGGTGATACGAAAAAAGTAGCCGCCGCCACCTAAAAACCAAGCATCGAAGCTATCTTTTGGGTTTGTATTTAGAGCGGTCTAAAATAACTTGGGCATTGTTGATAGCGAGCATTTGTTCGGGCGAAACACTCGGATTTTGCTGCATAAAGGCTTGAATAATTTGCAATCCAATCCAGTTAGCAGTCCGACCGGGAGCTTCGGCGGGCATTCCGGGAGCGTTGGGGCTTGGACTTACCAGCTTCCGAATTTCGTCCATTTTGACAGAATAGAGCAAATTTTGTGATAAAAATTGCGCCCAAATATTTTTTTCATTTTCCTCACACCACTTCACTTGCTGTTGCGTGTACTCCAATTTGATGCTGTCAGGCATGTTGGGAAGCAGTAAATCCTTGACATACAGCATTTTACCGTTTTGTATCATCACATCTAAAAGGCGATTTCCGGGCGGCAAGCCGACCAAATCGTTGGCAATGGCTTCTACCGCTTTCGATACCAAGTGCGGTTTGGTGAGTGTCCGCCGAATATAATTTGGAAAAATACCGTCGTAAGCAGGATAATTTTCGCCCAAGAAAAAATCCAAACCTATCGCCAACGTAGAATCTCCGTAAGTAAAAGCTCCCAAACCGTACTCCGAAACAAAGGTCACAACTTGTGGCGTTGGTTTTTGAGGAAAATAATATTTGTAATACTTGAAAGCAGACGAAAAGTCACGCTCTAAATCAGCACCTTCTCCATACACGATTTGGCAAGTATCTAACAACTTTCGGATACTCGGAAACTTAACGAATCCTTCTAACACTTTTTCGGGTGCTAAATTTGGATTTTGCTCGTCCAACAAAATTTTAGAGATAAAAATATCCATAAAACCTTTCGGATATTTTTCGCGGAGCATTTTCAGCCCCGCCGCCGCCTGATTTGTATCCATTGACAGCAGCTCTTTGTCGAATCGCTGCAATTTTATTTCTATTGGAATTTTGGAAACGTCGGGAATTTTCTTATCTTTGTCCGTAGAGCAAGCGACCGCCAAAACAATCACGACCGCACAAAGACAAAATAATATTTTATTTTTCATAAAAAAACACTTGATTTTAAAAATATTTAGCAAAAAATAAATGCGGAGTTTGTTCCAATTACATTTTCTACCACCTTTCTTTCTTAATCGCAAAACTATAAAAACATGAAGAAAATTGCACACATTTTGGGAATATTTATGATTTTTTCCCTTTCTAACCTACACGCCCAATCTTTGAACAACTTCCGATTCGGCTTCCAGCTCAGCCCGACATTTAGTAAAATAGGGACTTCGGACGCAAAAATCAACTCCAACGGCTCGAGTCTGGGCGTATTGGGCATCAAAATCGGCATGAAAGGCGAGTACAACCTCACTCCGGAAGGCAACTATGCCATCACGAGCGGCTTGGGACTGGCTTTCAGTCAAGGCGGAAAGTTGCTCCACGACGTGGGCGGCAACTTTTGGGCAGGCGCGGAACTTTCCGAAAGTAAATTCAACACTGGCGAAAAACCACTGCCCGACGGCGTGAACCTCAAATACAATCTTCAATATTTTGAAATCCCGTTGGGACTAAAAATGCGCACAGGAGATTTCGGCTACCTCCGCTATTTTGCCGAAATACCCGTCTTTACGCTCGGCATATTGACGCAGGCGCGCGGAGCTATCGAAGGGACTGGCGTGGCGACCGAAAAAGAAAATATTCGTGGAGCAGTCAATCTTTTCAACCTCTCGTGGGGCTTTGGCGGCGGCATAGAGTACAGCGTGAGCGAAAAAACTGCGCTCGTAGCAGGTATTTATTACCAACAAGGCTTTTTGGACATTACCAAAAACAGCGGTGCTTACAAAGCCGTCAGAAACGCTGGCGCAGACAATATTTTGGGCAATGAAGACGACGGCTACGACAAAAAAGCCGAAAACTCAAAAGCAACTTTAGGCAGCATCGTCCTACATCTTGGCGTGCTTTTTTAGAGGATTTTTAGGTTAAAAATTGCAAGAATTTTATAGCATAATATTTGATTAAAATATGCAAAATATCAAAATAAAATTGGTATAATTAGTAATATTTAATAATTTTAAAACATTTTTACAATGAAAAATAATAAAATAGTAAAAATTAAACAAAAAAAAATCAAATTGGACAATGGTAAGACAGTCGTCGTAGATGTTCCTGCAAACCAAAATGGCAAAGACCCCTTCAAAGAAGCCGCTCGCCTTATGAGTAAAATCCCTAACCTTCAACCATGCGACTAATTTTAGCTGACACAGGTATAGTTAGTAGGCGATTGACTGAAAACCAAGCTATAATTGATGCTTTCGACTATATTGGTAAAGAGCGAATTGTAATTAGTGCCATTACAAAAATAGAGTTGTTTAATTGGGTTAATGGTTACAAATCTCAATTAGGCGAAAAAGGGCATAGAACTTTGCTTGCCGAAATAAATAAATTTCCATTGATTCAGATTGACAGAAAAGTGTCGTCTATTGCCGTAGATTTGTCAAAATATCACTTTACCAAAGTAGCTGATTTGTTGATTGCATCAACAGCTCTACATCACGGAATTGAAATTTTTACAATCAATGCTAAAGATTTTAAAAATATAAAAGGCGTTGATTTATATATTCCACCGAATTATTCTGAAATAAAAATTAATATTATAAATTAATAGAGGCTATTTTTTCCAAAAAAGCAAAATATAGAAAAAATCTTCTAACTTCTAACTTTCAGACCACTTATGACGGGCATTGACGTGCAAGAATTGAATAATTTTATTGACCTCGCTATTTATGAAGATGTGCGCGACGGCGACCACACTTCGCTGGCTTGCATACCGTCCGACGCTCGAAGTCGTGCCAAACTGTTGGTGAAAGAGCAGGGAGTGTTGGCGGGAGTCGAGTTGGCAGAACATATTTTCCGCCGCATGGACGGCAATGTGCTGTTTGAAAAAAAAATAAGCGACGGCGCGCCGATAAATTTTGGAGATATTGCTTTCGAGGTAGAATGTGACAGCCAAACGCTGCTCAAAGCCGAGCGATTGGTACTCAATCTCATGCAGCGCATGGGCGGTATCGCGACCTTGAGCCGACAATATCAGCAAGCTGTGGCGGACTTGCCTGTGACTATCTTGGACACTCGAAAAACCACGCCGTTGCTGCGTTTTTTAGAAAAATGGGCGGTCAAAATAGGCGGTTGCTCCAACTACCGCTATGGACTTTACGACCGAATTATGCTCAAAGACAACCACATTGACGCGTGTGGAACTATCACCAAAGCGGTCGAAAAAGTGACGATTTATAAGCAAGCGAAAAGTCTGCAACATCTGCCCGTCACGGTAGAAGTTAGGAATCTGGCGGAGCTTCGCGAAACAATATCGGTAGGCACAGGCGGCAAAGTGAACCGCATTATGCTCGATAATTTTGAACTTTCGATGATGCACGAAGCCGTAAAAATCATTGACAAAGCCTTTGAAACAGAAGCGTCGGGCGGTGTAAATCTTCAAACACTCCGCAATATTGCGCTTACTGGCGTTGATTTTATTTCCGTCGGCGCACTCACACATTCCGCACGCAGCATGGATTTGAGCCTAAAAATAATAAAATAAAGTCGAGCTTATTTGCTGTCTTTCCAACGCCACAGGTAGCGGCAGGCGACAGAGCGGTAGGGCTGCCAAGCAAGCGCAATCTCTTCCATGCGGATTTTGAGTGCTTTGCCCGTTTCGGTGAGTCCATAAGCCTTCGAGATGCCTTGCTGAATCCCCAAATCGTCCGTCGGAAAAACGTCCTCTCGCCCGAGCGTGAACATCAATATCATCTGGGTAGTCCATTTTCCAACGCCTTTTATTTGAGTCAGTTGGCGGATAATTTCGTCGTCGGCTGTGTCGCTCCAGTCTTTATTTTCCCAATTATTTTCTTTAAAAAACGCTGCAACATTCTGGATATAACCCGCTTTTTGAAACGATAATCCTACCGCCCGCAAATCTTCTGCCGACATCGCAAGCACCCGCTCGGGAAGCGGCTTTTTATCTTCAAATAAATCCAAAAAACGATTGAAAATAGTATTCGCAGCCTTCACCGAAAGCTGTTGCGACACGATAGCATCTAACAATTCTTCATACAAATTCCTATCGCGAGGCGACTCTTGGAGCGCAGTAGTTTCGATAATTTTTCGTAAAATATCGTCTTTCATCAAGTGTTGCAACGCAACAATATTGGTGCTATTCATCGTAATTATTTTCGCAAAAATACATTTTTATCACCGCTTTTTTTGTAAAGCATTTTAATTCGGAGCGCGTCTAAAATAAAGCACTCATTTTTATGTTAAATTAAAACCAATAACGGTGCTATTCTCTCGTTTCAATGCCTTGCGATGCACCTCAAAAACGCTTTGTTATCGACTGAATTTATTGGAAAGATTGGAAAACCTTATTTTTCTTCATTCCTCAAAAAATACCTCCCAAAAATTATTCTAAAATGCGTACCTTTGCAGTGCCGAACACAAATTTTATCAAATAGAAAAAAAATTTAAGCTACACTAAATATGGCTCAAGTCGAATTAATAATGCCTAAAATGGGCGAAAGTATCATGGAAGCGACCATTTTGCGCTGGGTAAAAAAAGTAGGAGACCCCGTAAAAGCCGACGAAACGATACTCGAAATCGCTACCGACAAAGTGGATACAGAAGTTCCGTCGCCCATATCGGGAGTCGTGACGCAAATAATGTTTCAAGAAAACGACATCGTTCCGGTAGGAAAAATCATCGCCGTCATAGCCACAGAAAGCGAATCCGCAGTCGCAAAGCCTACCCCAAGTGTAGCCGCCGTCCCGTTGGAAAGCAACAAAGTGGCAGCCCAAGCGGTAACGGAGCAAATCGCAGCAGCCGCCTCGCCGAGTGTTGCGAATGTAACGAATGTAGAAGGTCGCTTTTATTCGCCGTTGGTCAAAAACATTGCGAAAGCAGAAAATATTACGCAGTCCGAATTGGATAGAATCGCTGGTACTGGTCAAGAAGGACGCGTGACGAAAAAAGATGTGCTGGATTATGTCGCGAATCGAGAAAATGCGACAGCAGTTCCTTTCGTGATGCCGACAGCAACGCCGAGTGTGTCTGCGCCACTTGCAGAGCCTGCGCCGTCCCCAATCGCCGTCCCCAATATCCAGCCGTCTGCGGCAGCTACTTCGGTGAGCGGAAATGTGGAGATTATCGAAATGGACAGAATGCGCAAACTCATCGCCGACCACATGGTGATGTCAAAGCAAACTTCGCCGCACGTCACGTCTTTCGTAGAAGCCGATGTGACTAATTTGGTGAATTGGCGCAGCCAAGTGAAGAAAGACTACCAAAGTCGCTACGGCGAAAATCTGACTTTCACGCCTATTTTTATAGAAGCGGTCGTAAAAGCTATCAAGGATTTTCCGATGATTAACTCTTCGGTAGATGGCACTAAAATCATAGTCAAAAAAAATATCAATATCGGAATGGCAGCCGCGCTGCCGAGCGGCAACCTGATAGTTCCCGTCATCAAAAACGCCGATATGCTCAATCTGGCGGGCATCACGAAATCCGTCAATGACTTGGCTGGTCGAGCGCGCCTCAACCAACTCAAACCCGACGAAGTACAAGGCGGTACTTTCACGCTGACCAATGTAGGGACTTTCGGCAACGTGATGGGAACTCCAATCATCAACCAACCGCAGGTAGCCATCTTGGCAGTCGGAGCGATTCGCAAACGCCCGGCGGTGTTGGAAACCGAATTTGGAGATGTCATCGCTATCCGTCAGATGATGTTTTTGTCTCTCTCCTACGACCACCGAGTGGTGGACGGCTTTTTGGGCGGCTCTTTCCTCCGGAAAGTAGCTGATTATTTGGAGAATTTTGATACCAAACGAAGCCTTTAAATAGTTTTGAGTTGCTGATTATGAGTTTTTAGTTTTATTAGAAATCAACGATTTACTTCGTGTTGCGAATATGAGTTATTTGTTCATAAGTTATTGCACTTAAATAGATTATATTTGAAATTTGACATAAAATATTGATTATCAACAATATGTGACAACTCAAAATTAAAAACTAAAAACTAATTAAAAACACAAGCAAACAAACACCACACAAGCACTTATATTTTTTAAAAAATGAACCAACTTTTTTTTCGTCTTACTTTTGGGTTGTTATTTTTCTTCGGTAGTTTCAGTTTTTTAACGGCTCAAAAGCCAAAAGACATACGCCGCGAAGCCGATGCTTACTTCGATCACCAACTTTATGCCAAAGCGTTGGACAACTACACGATGCTGCAGCGCAGCAATCCAAAAGACAATGATATAAAAATGCGCATCGGGATTTGTTCGTATTTTACGAATGATTTGGAGCAAGCTCAAAAATATTTGAGTTTTTTCATAGACGGAGAAAACGGCACCGAACCGCAGGCTTGTTTTTACTTGGGTCGCTGCGCCCACGAGCAGCTACAATTCAAAGAAGCCATCAGATTTTATAAATTATATTTGCGACTCCAGAGCGGCTTGAATGAAACGCAACGTCGAGGATTGGTAGATGACATCAAACGCTGCGCATCGGGTCAGCTGTTGGTGGCAAAAGATAAAACTACGCTGGTCGAAAATTTGGGCGACAAAGTGAACGGAAGCGGCGACGACTTTGCTCCCGTATTGAGCCCCAACAACGACGAAAAAATTTATTTTTCGTCCGCGCGGGCGGGCAATGTGGGTGGTCTGCGCGACCCGAAAGGCTTGAAAGACGAAATATTTGGCTCATACGCCGCCGATATTTATTCCGCAAAAATCACTGGCGGCGAGTGGGCGAGCGTTACGCAACTCAATACACTGCTCAATACTCCACGACAAGATGTGATTTTGGATTTCAATGCCAAAGGAACAGTTATGTTTTTTTTTAAGGGCTTCAACTTACAAAGCGGCGAGATTTTGGTGGATACTTTTCGCCAAAATTCTGATGACAATCTTACCTATCTTCCTACATTCCGAAGCCCGTTAGACGCAGCAGGCGGAGATGGATATATGCAATTTTTCAATGACTCTACGCTACTTTTTTCGAGTCGCCGAGCGGGTGGTTTTGGCGGCAACGACTTGTATATTACAGAATTGCGAAACGGAGTTTGGGCAGAGCCAAAGAATTTGGGTCCGCACATCAACACGCCATACGACGAACTCTCGCCGTTTTTGGCAGCCGACGGCAGAACACTCTATTTCAGCTCCAACTCCACCCAAAGTACGGGTGGTTTTGACATTTTTCGGATAAAATTTGACGACATGAAGCAAGACTGGACTGCGGCAACCAATGTCGGTTTTCCTATCAATTCAGCCGGCGACGACTTATTTTTTCGGGTAGCAAAAGACGGTCAAAAAGCCTTTTATTCTTCCAATCGCAAGGACAACGGCAGTTTTGGCGGCAGCGATATTTATGTGGCGTATTTCAAAACGGTGCAAGAGGAGCAGCTCGTAGTTTCCGAGCCGTTGCTGTTCAGTCAAGTAGCAGAATATTTTGCAACGCAACAAGAAAATAATGAAGAAAACGGTACTTCTGTGACTACCAATGTGGTAAGTCCCGAGCAATCTGTCGAAAATAAAGCTACTTTTTATGAGTTCAATTCGCTGTACTACAACAGTGAGGACGATATTTTGGGACCCGTCAATGTAAGACAGCTCAATAAAATTAGTCGCCTGATGAATGACTTTCCGCAGCTCAAAATACAGCTTACCGCTCACTCCGACCCAAGCGAAAAAGCCGATTACGACCTCTTTTTTTCGATGAAAAGGTCTGAAAAAATATCCGATTACCTGATAAAAAATGGTGTGCGGGCAAGCCAAATTCTCCTAAAAAGTTGCGGCTCTAATTACCCAATCGCCAAAAATATTGTGGACGGCAACCTCTATCCAGCCGGGCAACGAATGAACCGAAGATTAGATATACAAATAAAAAATATCGGTAATCTACCGCTTCGCATCAGCATTTCCGCGCCCGAAGTCAGCGAATTTATGGCTGCCGCCGAAGGCACTCGCTATCGGAATGTGAGCAAAGATCTGTCTTACAAGGTGCAGGTAGCAGCTATCAAACAAATGTATAAAGGAGAATTGATTACAAAATATTCGGACGCAGGAATTGAAAAAAGTGCGGATACTCCGACTTATTTGTACACACTCGGACTCTTCAAAACTTTGAGCAGTGCGGAACAGTTGCGGAAAGAAATAGCACAAAAGGAAAATATAAAAACCGCCTTTATCGTCGCTTACATTGGCGGCGTAAGAGTGTCGCTGGAAGAAGCAAAACAGTACCAGACAGTTTATTCTGATTTAGCGAATTATGTGACATACCTCAAAAATAAAAAATAGACTATGAGTAATATTGTTTTTTTGAAACAGGGCATACAAAACCTCCGCACCGTTGGTTCGGTAGTGCGAAGTTCGCCGTCTTTGTGCCGCGCGATGGTGCGCCCGATAGATTTTCAAAAAGCAAATGTTATCGTAGAGTTGGGGGCTGGCGACGGAGTGATTACGAGGCAGATTTTGAAGCGAATGAAACCCAACAGCAAGCTGCTGATATTTGAAGTAAACGAAGCCTTTTGTGAAAAAATAAAACACAACATTCAGGACAAACGTTGTACTCTGGTGGAAGATTCGGCGGCAAACCTCGTCGAACATTTGCGTCGCCACGAAGTAACGCAAGTAGATTATATTATTTCGGCGATTCCTTTTGTAGTGCTGCCCGATGAGTTGGCGGAAGAAATTATTGAGTCTTGCAAAAAAGTTTTGTGTCCGTCAGGATTGTTTATTCAGATGCACTATTCGTTGTTTATCAGACGATTATATATAAAAATATTTGGTAATATTAAGTATAAATTTATCCCTTTCAATATCCCGCCCGCCTTTGTTTTTGTGTGCAAAAAAGACTGAAATTTTATTTTAGACGCATTCATAAGTCCAACGGAAGCCAATTAATTCCCTGCAAATGATTTTTTAGGTCTTTAAGATTTTTTGTAAAACCCAACAAAAAACCACCGCCGCCAGCACCACAAATTTTTATCCGATACTCCGCTCCGCCCAATCCACGCTTCCATATCGGTAAAAATTCCGAAGGAATTAGGTGCGACATATTTTCTATTTGAAAATTACTGACGTTGGAAAAAGACTCAAAAAGTCCGATTTCGTTTTTATTTTCTAAATGAGTTATTGCGCTATCGTTAAAAAA
This sequence comes from Saprospiraceae bacterium, assembly GCA_043767025.1. Classification (GTDB taxonomy): domain Bacteria; phylum Bacteroidota; class Bacteroidia; order Chitinophagales; family Saprospiraceae; genus JAYUHK01. Next base: position 19,574 of record JAYUHK010000135.1, read on the forward strand.
AGCCAACTCTGAAATACATTTTTCTTCAAATTCTTTGGACTCACATTGCCTTTGAAACCACTGCACCAACGGCTCTGCCTGTCGGCAAATTCCAGTGTCGATTAAAAAAAAACTGCTGTTTTGTGACATAAACCTTTGTGACATAAAATAAGGTCGGATTTCCTGCCCTCGTATCAAAATAGCTTCTTTCAGGTAACAAACCAATGGGTCAATTCCGGAACTCGAGCCATGAAAAAATCCTTCCATCACGGACATTATTTTTTTTAATTCAGCTGTATCGCTTGTCTTTTTTTCGCAAAAAACATCATACGTCGCTGCCACCAAAGCTCCCGAACTACCCGCTCCATAGCCCGTCGGAATATCCGACACAAACGCCAAGCCGCGCTCCCAAGCCGCCGCCAAACCGTCCGTATTAAAATCCAAAAACCGTGAATCCATTTTTTTTAGTTCGACCAAAAACTGTATAAATCGCTGTAAATCAACGCGTAAAATATTATTTTTGTGCGCACTATCTTCGCTCCACTTCCCACTGAACAGGCGGAGTGGAATCGCCAAAGCAGACGAACCTTTCAGCACCGAGTACTCTCCGAACAGAATAATTTTGGCAGGATAAACAGTTTGGAACATGGTTTTCTTCATTCCTTAAAAACGCAAATGTCGGACGGTTTGTGAATTGTTAATAAGCTGTTTCAGGGAATCAATCCCAATTTGTAGGTGTTCATTCACATAATTTTGTGTCACACTTTTGTCACTTTCGTCCGTTTTTACGCCCTCCGGTATCATCGGAATATCCGACACTAAAAGCAATGCGCCGCAGGGAATTTGATTTTTGAAACCCGCAATAAAAATAGTCGCCGTTTCCATGTCTATCGCCAAACAGCGCATCTCTCGCAGCTTTTCTTTGAACTCCTCCCGATGCTCCCAAACACGCCGATTGGTGGTATAAACCGTCCCCGTCCAATAGTCCAAACCATGCTCTCTGATGGTCGTCGAGATGGCTTTTTGGAGCGCGAAAGCGGGCAAAGCGGGTACTTCTGGGGGCATATAATCATTGCTCGTTCCCTCTCCGCGCACGGCGGCGATGGGCAAAATCATGTCGCCTACTTTATTTTTATCGTGGCGCAAACCACCGCATTTGCCCAAAAAAATAGCGGCTTTGGGCTTGATAGCAGTCAATAAATCCATCATGGTCGCCGCGTTGGGGCTGCCCATTCCGAAGTTAATAATTGTGATGCGTCCAAAGGTAGCACTCATCATTGGGCGGTCTTGCCCGCGCACGTCTATATTGTGCATCAGCGCGAATTGGTAAACATAATTACTGAAATTTACGAGGATAATGTAATCGCCAAATTCATCTAATTTGCGTCCAGTATATCGGGGAAGCCAGTTTTCTACGATTTCTTGTTTTGTTTTCAAATGCTTATTTTTTAGAAATTTTTGAAAAATAAATGGTATTAAGTAGTTATAAGTTTTTAGTTTTTAATTTTGAGTCATCATAAATTATTGAAAATCAACGAATTATGTCAAATATTAAATGTCATCTATTTAAGTGCAGGAACTTAATGCGCAACGATTAAGTTATTTCCGTCCATTTCAAGCGGTATTTTTACATTCATTCTGCTCAAAATAGTGGGCGCAACATCAGCTAATCGTCCGTTCAACAATGTCACATTTGTGTTATTTTTTGAAATAAAAATGCAAGGCACTAAATTTTTGGTATGTGCGGTATTCGGCGTGCCGTCTTCATTTATCATAAAATCTGAATTTCCGTGGTCGGCAATGACGAAGATTTCATACTCCTCATCCAACGCAGCGTCCAACAAACGCTCCAAACAACCATCAACAGTTTCGGCGGCTTGGACGGCGGCAGCAAAAATGCCCGTATGCCCCACCATATCGGTATTCGCATAATTCAAACAAATAAAATCTGGTTGATGTAGCTGAATATCAGTAATAATTTCGTCAGTAATAATTTTTGCGGACATTTCGGGCTGCAAATCGTAAGTTGCTACTTTGGCAGACGGAACCATAATCCGCCGTTCGCCCACAAAAGGCTGCTCTCGCCCTCCCGAAAAGAAAAACGTAACGTGTGGATATTTTTCTGTTTCGGCTATCCGCACCTGCGTCCGCCCCGCTTTTGAAAGTATTTCTCCAAGTGTTTGGTGCAAATCATCTTTCGTGAACATCACCTCCACATTTCGATAAGTTTCGTCATACCGAGTCATTGTGACATAGTTCAAATCCAATTTTTTCATATCATACTCCGGAAAATCTTTTTGCGTCAAGACTTCCGTGATTTCGCGCGGTCGGTCGGTCCTAAAATTAAAGCAAATCACGGTATCGCCGTCTTTGATGCAGCCACTTTTTTCGACTAAAATAGGTTTTAAAAATTCGTCAGTTTCGCCGTTTTCGTAGTCCGCCGCAATGGTTTCCAAAACATTTTCTGTTATTTTTCCGACACCTTTTACGAGCAAATCATAGGCAAGTCGGACGCGCTCCCAACGCTTATCTCTATCCATCGCATAGTATCTACCTACGACAGAAGCAAGTTTAATATGCTGATTTTCAATGTGTTGTAAGAGTATTTTTAGAAATGAATAGCCACTTTTTGGGTCACAGTCACGCCCATCTGTGAAGGCGTGGATAAAAACGCGCTCAAGCCCTTGCTCCTGCGTGATGTCGCAAAGAGCCAGCAAGTGATTGATGTGAGAATGTACGCCACCGTCCGAAACCAAGCCTATGAGATGCACCGCAGCACCGCTTTTTTTCGCATTTTGAAGTGCCGCAATCAACACCTGATTCTGGTGAAGTGTCCGCTCGCGAACAGCTTTATTGATGCGCGCCAACTCCTGATAGACCACTCGACCTGCGCCGATGTTGAGATGTCCGACTTCCGAATTGCCCATCTGCCCGTCGGGCAAACCTACATCTTCGCCAAACGTGACGAGCGTAGAGTGAGGATACGTCTGGAGCAAAGCGTCCATACAAGGAGTATTTGCTTGCGCAATGGCATCGGCGGACGCAGTTTTTCCGAGTCCCCAACCGTCCAAAATTGCCAATAATACTTTTTGATTTTTCATATACTCAAAGATAGTAAGTTTTTTGAAAATAATCAAAAAATTATACTTTCTTACCGTACTAAACACCGACTATCACACAAAATACGCACTTTTCGCTGTCGCTCGATTGGGAATAAAATTTTTATTTTTTTACAAAAAAAACTCTTTTTTGCTATTTTCAAAAACACTTTTCTGCTGCGATGCGTTTTTTTTTGGAACAGAACTATTATTTGTGTAATTTTGTAACTATGAAAAAATATATCTTTACTTCCATCTTTTTTTGCGCAGCAATTATCGCTTCGCAAACTACTCTTTTCGCTCAAAATACCGACACCGAGTGGAAACAAAAAGTAGATGCTTCTGTATTATCTGCCGCTCAAAATACAGTAAAAGCTGACTTTTTACTCGTCTTGAAACAACAAGCCGACGTATCGGCAGCAGAAAAATTAAATACCAAAGATGAAAAAGCGTGGTTCGTTTTCAACACGTTGAAGCAGCACGCCGAACTTTCGCAGCGCGAAATTATCGCTGTTCTAAAAAATGAAAATGCGACTTACCAAAGTTTTTTTGTCGTCAATGCCTTGCGTGTTCAAGCAAACTCCAATCTTTTGGAGCGATTGGCAAAACGCACAGACGTTGAAAAAATTACTTCCAATACGCCCACTTTCTTCGGAGGAGCGCACAGCTCTTCCAGCTCTCACCAAAGCGCGTCGGAGCGCAACAATATCGAATGGGGCGTTGCCAAAATCCAAGCGGACAGCGTCTGGGCGATGGGTTTTCGGGGGCAGGGCGTGACCGTCGGGGGCGAAGATACTGGCTACGCGTGGGAGGTGGCTCCGATTAAGAAAAAATATCGTGGCTACAACGCCGCCGACTCATCCGTCAATCACAACTACAACTGGCACGATGCGATTCACGCCATTGACCCACATTATATTCAGCAAGTCATTCGCTACGATACTTTGATGAGTCAAAGCGGTGTGTTGGACAGTTTGGTAACGCGCGATACGCTTTATATTGCGTCACAAAATCCCTGCGGATTGAGTATTCTCGCGCCTTGCGATGACAACAATCACGGAACGCACACGATGGGAACAATGGTCGGCGACGACGGCGAAGGCAACCAAATCGGCATCGCACCCGAAGCACGTTGGGTGGGCTGTCGCAATATGGAGCGCGGCTGGGGAATGCCCTCTACTTACATCGAGGCTTTTGAGTGGTTTATTGCACCCACTGACCTAAACGGAGCGAACCCGAATCCGTCCAAATCACCGCACGCCATCAACAACTCGTGGGGCTGCCCCGCCGAAGAAGGCTGCAACCCAAGCAACTATTCGGTGATGGCGCAAGTAGTGACCAACGTGAAAGCTGCGGGCATCGTACCCGTCGTTTCGGCTGGAAATAGCGGGAGCAACTGCAACTCTATCAACAATCCTGCGGCAATTTTTGAAAATAGTTTTTCGGTCGGAGCAACCGACATCAACGATACTATCGCTGGCTTTAGCAGTCGCGGACCAGTGACGGTGGACGGAAGCGGACGTTTGAAACCCAACGTCACTGCGCCCGGAGTAGGCGTGCGCTCGGTCATCAAAGACGGAAGTTTTGCGACATGGAACGGAACGAGTATGGCAGGACCGCACGTCGTAGGCGCGGTGGCTCTGATGATTTCAGCCAATCCGCGCCTTGCGGGTCAAGTAGCGATTATCGAAAGAATCTTGCAAGAAACAGCAACTCCACTTACCACCAACCAAGAATGTGGCGGCATCGCAGGCAGTCAAATCCCAAATCCAGTGTATGGTTTCGGACGAATCAACGCCCTCGCAGCAGTCAAAAAAGCATTGGTGACGATAGTAGGAATCGAAGAAAATAAAGAATTGGAAGGCAAAATCACGGCGTATCCCAATCCTACAAGTGGCTTATTTTCGTTGGCTTTCGAGCAGATGTATGGCTCGACGACTATCCAAATTTTTAGCGCAAGCGGACAATATTTGCAACGTGAAGTCCGCGACTTGCAGGGAAACAACATCATCGATATTTCTCTAAAAAATTATCCGTCGGGCGTTTATTATTATAAAATTTACAACAAAAATCAGGTCAAGCAGGGAAAAATCGTCAAGCAATAAAAATGACTACCATACAAGACTTGGATTTTAGTAAGTCTTACACTTACGCAGATTATTTGAAATGGACGTTTGAGGAAACGGTCGAGCTGATACAAGGCAAACTGTCGCGCATGGCGGCTCCCTCTACGCCACATCAAGACGTTTTGCGAAGTCTTTTTTCAAAGGCAGACAGATTTTTGGAAAAAAATTCGTGTAAATTATTTTGCGCACCTTTCGACGTGCGCCTTATAAAGCCGTTGTTGGCGAAGCGAAAATCAGACAGCGATATAGTGACAGTCGTACAACCCGACCTTTGTATCGTCTGCGACTTGGCGAAATTGGACAAGCGCGGCTGCCTCGGCGCACCAGATTTGGTGATGGAAATTCTGTCCAAAAGCACAGCCACCAAAGACCAACGAGAGAAATTTGAAGTGTATGAGGAAAGTGGAGTGCGGGAATATTGGATAATTGACATCGAGCATAAAAGCATTTTGCTCAATTATTTGGAAGAAAATGGTAAATATCGGACGCAGCGACCGCTCACCATCGGAGACACTGTCACGAGCCACATATTTTCTGACTTTTTATTCCCAGTGGAAGATATTTTTAGAGGCATATTAGAGTTTGAAGACTGAACGGCTGAAAAAATAATTCTTAAAACGAAGGCTAAAAAAAAGCCACGCCCCATAATTTTTTATATTTTTGTGACTTTATTGTCAAAAAAATATGAAATTTTCTTCCCGATTGATTGAAGATGCCGTAGATGCCTTCGCAAAACTGCCGGGCATCGGCAAAAAAACCGCCTTGCGGCTCGTGCTGCACCTCGTGCAACGCGAAAAAATGGCTACCGAAGATTTTGCGATGAGCCTCCTCCGCATGAGAGAACGGATTTTGCTCTGCACGGTTTGTCACAATATTTCCGACAATCTGCTCTGTGAAGTATGTGCCGACAGCCGCCGCGACCGCAGCGTGGTCTGCGTGGTAGAAGGTATCCGCGACGTGATGGCGATAGAAGACACGTCCCAGTTTCGTGGACTGTATCATATTTTGGGGGGCATTATCTCGCCCATCGAAGGCAAAGGTCCGTCGGATTTGAATATTGACAGCCTCTTGGAGCGAGTGTCGCAGGGCGAAATCAAGGAATTGGTCATGGCAGTCAGCCCGACCATAGAAGGCGAAACGACTATTTTTTACCTCTCCAAACGCCTTCGCGACTACGAGCAACTCAAAATTTCGACCATCGCGCGAGGCGTAGCCTTCGGCGGCGAACTCGAGTATGCGGACGAAATCACACTCGGGCGTTCTATCGTAGCGCGAATCCCTTACCAGCAAGGGTAGCAGAGAAAGGGTTTGTACTTCTATTTGCCGCTCCGCACTTTCGTTATTCCAGCAAAAAAATACGTAATACCAAAAAAATATGTAAAAAAATGTGGTTATTTTCACTTTTTTTCAAATTATTTTTTGTCACAATTTTTAAGTATTAAAAAATAATTTTTCCGTTTTTCCGTTCTTACAGCGTCACGGAACGACGAATTATTATTTTTTACTATGTCACAAAATCGTATTTCAGTGTATGAAAAATTTGGATATTAAAAAAAATTACCATAGCTTTGTTTTTGAAAGAAGTTGGTGACAGTTTTTTTGAACGACTTGCGCGAGTTATCAAAATTACTCCCAACTTTGACTACTTACCTGCCCACCTCTGCCCTCGCGAAGCAGTCTTGTATGCAGCTGGCACTAATGACTCG
>JAYUHK010000136.1:0-19795 GCA_043767025.1 Saprospiraceae bacterium
GACTTTACGGCAGCAGAAATCGTTGAAACTATCAAAAATATTCCTTCAAGCACTAAAAATAAAATTATGAGTACCTACGATATGTTAATCGAGAAAGGCATTGAAAAAGGTATTGAAAAAATAAATACAGAGGTAGTCCTCCGCTGTTTCGACAATCAGTACGACTTAAAAACGATCGCTTTGATAGCAGGATTGGAGGAAAAAGAGGTAAAAAAAATCATTAAAACGCACAGAGGCGTATAAGCCAAAGGTATTTTCTGGCGAGCAAAAAAAAATCCCAACGAATTACATTCGTTGGGATTTTTTTATTGTAAAAACGAAAAACTATCTCTTGCCTCCTCTCTTCAAAGGATTTACATCTGTTTTGTTGATGTTCGTAGGGGCAGTTTCGACCTTTGTTTCTCCTCTTTTTGTAGGATTTACGTCCGTTTTATTTACTTCTGGTGCTTTCGGTGCAGGCGTACTTGGTGTGGTAGTCGTAGTTGTTGTAGTCGTGGTAGATTTTGTTACGACTGTTTTCTTCGGAGCTGGCTTTTTGACGGCTCCTTTGGCGGCGGCGGCAGACGGCGCAGGCGCGACAACTGCTGGGGCAGCTTTGGAAGCCAACATTTCACTTGCTTTTGTGGCGGCTTTGGCATCTACCATTGCGGCACACTCGGCGGCTTTGCTGCTGCGAAGCGACTCTATATTTTCCGCTACCATTTTATCAATAGCTGTAGTTTGCTCTTCCATAGATTTATACTTGGACGAAAAAGCTGAAAAAGCCAACAATCCTGCACCGCACACGGCACAGAAGATGAATAATTGTTTGATATTCATGATTAATTTTTTAAAATTTTTGAAAAAGTTACTTATTTCTTGATCACTTTGAACCCTCCTTTGCTGGGCTTGGCAGCCTCCATTTCAGCCTTGCGAGCCGTCACGATGGAGTCTGCTTTGGCGGCTACCCGCGCCTCCATCATTGTTTCACATTCTTTGTCGAGCTGGGCTGCCAAAGTTTGTGTTTTGGCATTGGTTGCGTCCGATACTTTTTTTGCCATCTCCTCGTCCGTCATTAGTTTCGGACCACAAGAAGCGAGGGACAACGCTACAAAAGCAGCCGCCGACCAGAGTTGAATTGATTTTTTTTTCATTGTTAATTTTTTTTAGTTAAAAAAAATGTTTAGCATGTAGAACCTACTATTAAACGCAAATATATGAATTTAATTTTCATTCATTCGCATAATGATTTGTTAATATTTTATGGCTTGAACGCAGGATTGTTCAAAAATTCAAAGTCGGTCAGTGTTTTCAAAAAAACGATGATATCGGCTTTGTCTTGCGGCGTAAGTCTACCTTTTGTGGCGTGCGCAAGCGCAGGGTCGAGATTGGGGGTATTCGAGAAGCCGCTGTTATAAAATTCCAACACTTGCTCCAACGTGGCGAACCGTCCGTCGTGCATATACGGTTTAGTAAGTTCGATATTGCGCAGCGAAGGCGTTTTGAATTTTCCTTTATCAGACTCGAGCAAAGTAATCAAAAATCGCCCTTCATCTATCGGCGAAGCGTCTAAACCCGTGTTGCGAAACTCAAAATCCGAAAATGTACTTCCCAGCACATGGCAGTGGGAGCAGTCGCCTTTGTCCATATCCACGAAAAGCTGCTGCCCGCGCAGTTCTTGTGGTGAAAATGTGGCATCGCCCCGCTTTACTTTGTCAAATTTTGCATTGCCCGACACCAAAGTCCGCTCGAACTGAGCGATAGCGAACATGAGCCGCTGCGTGGTAATAGTGTCCGACCCAAACGCTTTTTTGAAAGCCACTCGATACGCATTGTTGCTGCGCAACTCCGCCAAAGCACGGTTCAGGTCTTCGTGCATTTCGATAGGATTCATGATGGGCGCAATTACTTGGGACTCAAGATTGGCGGCACCGCCGTCCCAAAAAAACTTCTTTTGCCAGCCCAAATTGACCAAAGGCATCGCATTGCGGTTGCCTGCGATTTGGTCAATACCAACACTAAATTGCGTACCACTATCCGTGAACGAAAAATCTTGTCGGTGGCAATCGCCACAAGCCTGCTGATTATTGCCGGAGAGGATAGGGTCAAAAAAAAGTTTTTTTCCCAACGCAATACCCTCTACCGTAAGCGGATTCTCGGGCGGTATCGGCACCGGAGGCAACCCTCCGGGTATTTCGAGCTTGTACGGCGTAGGCTTTTCGGCAAGCGGCAGCTGCTCCACGCCGTCCGTCGCGCTGCGGCAGGCACTTACGAAAAAGAAAACAACACCGATAAAAAAATAAGGTAGCTTCATTTCGTATTATTGAATAATTTTTACTGCGAATGCGTCCCCAAAATTTTGCTGCATAGTGCTGAGCCACAAAAAATCCTTTACGCCCACTGACTGACGATTGTTGTCGTCATTGAAATTAACATTATTCGGCGACGTATAAAGACTGTTGATATTGAGTCGCAGATTTAGTTTTCGTTGGTCGCCCTTTACGTCCAAACCTTTGCTGCCGAGCGGCAACTCGATAGGTACGAGCGCGGCATCTGTCCCAAAATGGAACAAAAGTGGTTTTGTTGCACCCGAACTATCCACAAACTGCCCTTCATGTTTGAAGAAAATATAGCCTGTGTTCCAAGTCCAAATCATACCTTTGGAGGGGTCGAGGTCGCCTGTTTGCGCGCCATTGTGATTGCGTGGCTTGTCCACGCCCACAAAAAACTTGACACTCGAATAATTGCCATTGGGCAATGAATCCGCCTGAATATTGGCGGTCAAAGAGTCCGAAGCGTCTATCAGATTGTAATTATTCAGGGCTATTTCGCTGCCGTCGGCTTTTGTAAAGACGATATTGGAAATGTAATATTTCAATAAATTGACGGAAAATGAATTGCCCGCAGCGTTGGTATATTTCATTTTTCCCATCTCCAAACCCTGCCCGTCTACTTCGTTGCTGACGCTAATTTGTACTTTTCCATTCGGCGCAATCGGCACGACGGGCGTTGGATTTTCTTTCTTACAAGCCGCAAAAACCGCGAGAAAGAAAAAGTAAATAAGATTTTTTTTCATTTTGATCTAAATTGAATTATTTTTGTGTGCTTTTTATTGATACCCTTGCAAAGGTACAAAAATGATACAGAAAAAGCTGCATTTTGTTCTATTTTTGTAGTTTTTTCTTTTATAAAAAATAATTTTTTACGCCAAATAAATTCATTGAGATGCAACTGACTCACGAAATGCTCGACCGCCTCGACCAACTCGAAAAAAAATATGGCGCTATGGGGCAGGATATGCAGTCTTACTTGGACGGTCTGCTCTACGCCGACTATCTGACTTATTGGGATTATATCCATCTCGATACGCTGCTCAGCCTTCAAAACGCACGTACGCCAATTCCCGACGAGCGAATTTTTATCATTTACCACCAGATTACGGAGTTGTATTTTCGGCTTATTTTGGACGCTATCGAGCAGTTGGCGGCTGAAGAAAATTTAGAAATTAATTTTTTCAAACGTCAGATTCGCCGAATAAATACTTACTTTGAGCAATTAATCCAATCTTTCGACATCATGGTAGAAGGTATGGACAAGGACGAATTTCTCCGCTTTCGGATGAGTTTGTTGCCAGCCAGTGGGTTTCAGTCGGTCCAATATCGCCAAATTGAATTCAGCAGCACCGACCTCCACAGCCTCGTCCATCACAGTCGGCGCAGCGAACTAACGTCCGACGCGGACTTGCAAACGGTCTATCAAAATTTGTACTGGCGATTCGGAGCTACGGAACTGGCAACAGGCAAAAAAACACTGACGCTCCGACAATTTGAACAAAAATACAGCAAGTCACTGCTCGACTTGGCGAGCCGCATGAGGACGCAAAACGTGAGCCATTGCTTCCAAAAACTGCCAGAAGAAGACCGTCAGGATATGGAGTTGATTCACTTGCTTCGGCAGTATGATTTCAACGCCAATGTGCAGTGGAGGCTTGCACATTATCGGTCGGCGATTCGCTACTTGGAGCGCAAGCCACAAACGATTGCCGCTACTGGCGGCACGAATTGGCAAGAATATTTACCGCCTAAAAATCAGCGTATTTTGTTTTTCCCCCAACTCTGGACAGAGCAAGAATTTGAAGATTGGGGGCGAAAAACGAAGATGTAACTAATGAATGTGTCTAAATAGTTATGAGTTCTTAATTTTGGGTCGTCATAAACTATTGAAAATCAACGAATTATGTCGAATATTAAATGTCATCTATTTAAGTGTAGGAACTTAAAATAAATTACTTTATTTCTTTCTTATTCCAAAAAAAATCTATCGCCGCAAGGCGATAGATTTTTTTTAATTTTATTCCGCCGTGAGCGATGCACTCAAAAACTCTCGATTGAGGCGCGCGATATTTTCGATAGAAATTTCTTTCGGACATTCGGCTTCGCAAGCCCCTACGTTGCTACACATTCCGAAGCCTTCGGTATCCATTTGCTTTACCATGTTCAGCACGCGGCTGGTGCGCTCGGGTGCGCCTTGCGGCAACAGTGCCAACTGCGATATTTTGGCGGACGTAAAGAGCATCGCCGAGCCATTCGGACACGCCGCCACGCAAGCTCCGCAGCCGATACAAGCTGCCGCCATGAACGCAGCGTCGGCATTTTTTTTGTCAATCGGAATCGAGTTGGCATCTACGGCGTTGCCCGTATTGACGCTGATGTAGCCGCCCGCCTGAATAATTCGGTCGAAAGCTCCACGATTGACTGCCAAGTCTTTGACAGACGGGAACGCTATCGACCGCCACGGCTCTACTACGAGCGTGTCGCCGTCCTTGAACGAGCGCATGTGCAGTTGGCAGGTCGTAGTGCCTTGCATCGGTCCGTGCGCTCGCCCGTTGATGTACATACTGCACATTCCGCAGATGCCTTCGCGGCAGTCGTGGTCGAAAGCGACGGGATCTTTTCCCTCCGTAATAAGCTGTTCGTTCAGCACGTCAAACATCTCGAGGAAGGACATATCTTCGGAGATGCCCGCGACTTTATAGGTTTCAAATGTGCCCTTTGCTTTGGCGTTTTTTTGTCGCCACACTTTCAGGGTAAGGTTCATTGTTCCCGACATAATATATTTTTAAAAAATTATTTTTGGTAAATTTTATATTTAGGAATGTATTTCTACTTCCGAAATTAGCTTTTATTGCTTTTTCAGCACACTGTTGAGTATGAAAACGGTGGAATCAAAATATTTACCGCTCATCAATAAAACCGCCGCATCGTAATCTCGTTGTGCTTTCCACAACCATTCTTCAGTAAGTTTCATACAATATGCGCCCGTCAGACTTTATTTTGTGTTCCAAACTTGACAGATGTTCCGCTCGCCTTTGGAACTCTCGATGGTTATTGAATAACAAATCCTTTGAAAAATTACTTGTCCGTAGAGCCTGCCACGCTTTCATACGAAGCAAATGGTCTATTTTTTTACCATCTTGCAAAACCAACAAAAAATCCAAATCGCTGTCCTCCGTTGGCTCACCCCAAGCGTAAGAGCCAAATAGATAAATGACTTTTGGTTGATATACTTCGACCAATTTTTGCACTGCTTCTTGTATTTCTACTTCCGAAATCATCTTTTATTGCATTTTTTTAAAAAAAAATGTATTTGTAAAAAAAACTGCTCATTTTCTTTTTTTCTTACTTATAACTCCGTTGGCTTGGGTGCGCCACCTCAAACTCTAACGGCTCTCTGTGAAGTTCGTAATCTCCGTTGCCGTTGTATTGCCAAGCCGAAACGTAGGCGTACTCGTCGTCGTGGCGCAATGCTTCGCCGTCGGGCGTTTGGCTTTCTTCCCGAAAGTGTCCGCCGCAGCTTTCGTTGCGTTGAAGCGCATCTACGCACATCAGCTCGCCGAGTTCCAAGAAGTCTGCTACGCGGTTTGCCTTGTCCAATTCTGGATTGAACTCATTGATGATGCCCGGTATTCGGACGTTGCTCCAAAATTCGCTTTGCAATTTGCGGATTTCGGCAATCGCCCATTTTAGTCCTACTTCGTCGCGCGACATACCGCACTTGTCCCACATGATTTTTCCCAATTTTTTGTGGAAATAATCTACTGTTTTCGTGCCTTTTATATCCATCATTTGCTGCATTCGCTCTTGCGTCTTTTTTTCTGCTGCCGCAAATTCGTCGTGGTCGGTAGAGATTGCGCCTGTCCGAATCTCATCAGACAGATAATTTCCGACCGTGTATGGAATAACGAAATAGCCGTCCGCCAAGCCCTGCATCAGCGCAGACGCGCCCAAACGATTGGCTCCGTGGTCGCTGAAGTTCGCCTCTCCGAGTGCGTAAAGTCCGGGGATAGTGGTCATCAATTCGTAATCTACCCACAAGCCTCCCATCGTATAATGGACGGCTGGATAAATTCGCATCGGCATTTCGTAAGGGTTTTCGCCTGTGATTTTGGCGTACATCTCGAACAAATTGCCGTATTTTTCTTCGACTACTTTTTTGCCCAACTCTTTGGTAGTCGCTATATTGGTGTCGTGCAAGCCTTTTTTGCTGGCTTCTATTTTTCCGTAGCGAATGATTGCGTCCGCATAGTCCAAATAAACTGCCATTTTCGATGCGCCTACTCCGAACCCTGCGTCGCAGCGTTCTTTGGCGGCGCGGCTTGCTACGTCGCGGGGGACGAGATTGCCAAAAGCGGGATAGCGACGTTCCAAGTAGTAGTCGCGTTCTTCTTCTGGAATATCAACGGCTTTGCGGTTGTCGCCTTCTTTTTTGGGTACCCAAATTCGTCCGTCATTGCGGAGCGATTCGGACATCAAAGTGAGCTTCGACTGGTGGTCGCCCGAAACGGGAATGCACGTTGGGTGGATTTGCGTAAAGCACGGATTGGCGAAAAGCGCGCCTTGTCGGTGTGCTTTCCAAGCGGCGGTCACGTTGCTGCCCATGGCGTTGGTGGAGAGGTAAAAAACATTTCCGTAGCCGCCGGTGCAGAGCAAAACGGCGTGTCCAGAGTGACGCTCCAGCTCGCCTGTCACCAAGTTTTTTGCAATAATGCCGCGCGCTTTGCCGTCGATGGTGACTACTTCCATCATTTCGTGGCGGGTGTTCATCTCTACGTTGCCGAGGGCGACCTGTCGCTCCAAAGCGGAGTACGCGCCGAGTAGGAGTTGCTGTCCTGTTTGTCCTGCGGCATAAAAAGTACGCTGTACTTGCGTGCCGCCAAAAGAGCGATTGCTCAACAAACCGCCGTATTCGCGGGCGAAAGGAACGCCTTGCGCTACGCATTGGTCAATGATATTGGTGCTAACTTCGGCGAGGCGATGGACGTTGGCTTCGCGGGCGCGGTAGTCGCCGCCTTTGATGGTGTCATAGAAAAGACGAAACACGGAGTCGCCGTCGTTTTGATAATTTTTTGCGGCGTTGATTCCTCCTTGTGCAGCGATGCTGTGGGCGCGTCGCGGGCTGTCTTGAAAGCAGAATGCTTTGACTTTGTAGCCCATTTCGCCGAGCGAAGCGGCTGCGGAAGAGCCTGCCAATCCTGTCCCAACTACGATGACGGTGATGTTTCGCTTGTTGGCGGGATTGACGAGTTTGACGCTGCCTTTATAAGAGTTCCACTTTTGGTCGAGTGGCGCGGCGGGTATTTTTGAATTTAATGACATATCTTTTTATTTTTGGTATCTTTTTTTTGTCGTGCGACAACGGTTTATTTTATCCAATATCAACATCTTCTTGCCGATGCGTGTTATTTTTTTGGGACGAAGTTACCGACACCTTAAAGGTGTCGGTAACTTATAATCCACAAAATATGTGCTACTTTATCACGCCTAAAAACATCAAAATTGGCATCAGTGCGAAGATAAACGGAACGAGTATCGAAAAGCCCGCACCAATCGCTTTGACGAGCGGCGTATATTTTTTATGGTTCCAGCCCATCGTCTGGAATGCGCTTTGGAATCCGTGCAGTAAGTGATACGCCAACGAAACCATAGCGAGCGCATAAATCAGCACCACCCACCACTCTGCGAACTCCTCTTGCATCTCTGCGTAAAGATTGTGTACTCCGTAGTTGGTTTGTTCGAGGTGTCCGAAGCGAGAAGGCACCCAAAAGTGCGCCAAGTGAATGACCAAAAATATGAGGAGCAAAGTGCCGAGCAAACCCATTGAGCGGGAATACCAAGTGCTGGTGGCGTTGCCTGCGTGGGCGGCGTATTGGACGGGACGGCGTTTTCTGTTGGCTTGCCAAAGCGATAGCCCTTGCACAATATGTATCAAAAGCCCCGCAAAAAGACCGATTTCAGCGATGCGGATAAAAATATTTGACCCCATAAAATGTGCTGCTTCGTTGAAGAGCTTACCGCCGTCATTGACAAAAATACAAGAGTTGATGCCGCAATGGACTGCCAAAAACGCAATGAGCGACAGACCCGTGACTCCCATCACAAATTTTTTGCCGATGGACGAATTCAAAAATGTGGAAAACCAATTCATACTAAATTTTTCTTTTAAGATATTTACAAACGCAAAATTATTCATAAAAGTCGGAAATCCCAAACTTGGTTCAAAGTCACAGCGATTTTGATTTTTATTTAGAATAATTCTAAAATGAGAACTGCGAATAATCGGTATTTTCGGCGTAGCTTTTGCAGTAGATAACCCAATGGGAAGAAAAAAATTATTTTTGATAACTATTGCTTGTGTTTTGGCGTGGGCGATGTCGCAAACGGCGTGCAGCTTTTTAGAGTTTCGGCAGAGCGATGAGCAACTGACGACGTATTTTTTTCAAAAAAAAATCAGCACGCGCATCGTGCGCTATCCGATGCCCGAAGGAAGGACGATTCGCTACATAGAAGCTGGTGCGTCCGATTCGATGCCGACGGTAGTGATTATTCACGGTGCGCCGAGTTCGTTGAGCGTAGCAAATGGCGTACTTTCTGATACCAATTTGCTTCGGGTCGCCAAGACGGTAGGCGTGGACAGACCCGGCTACGGCTACTCGGACTACGGCTGGGCAGAAACTTCTATCTCGCGGCAGGCGGAATTGCTCGCTCCGATGTTAGAAAATTTGAAAGCGAAATCGCAGCGTCGCCCGACGGTGCTGATGGGAGTTTCGTTTGGCGGACCGATTGCGGCGTATTTGGCTGCCGAGCGTCCTGACCTCGTAGATGGGTTGATATTGGCTGCGCCCGCCATCGAGCCGGGAGCCGAAACGGTGTATGATATTTCGTACCCGATGCGTTGGCGGCTTACGAGCTGGCTTTTTCCTGCCAGCCTTGTGGTAGCGACGGACGAAAAATTTGTCCACAAAGCCGAACTTACTGCAATGTTGCCACTTTGGGAGCGGATAAAAATCCCCGTCGCATACATACAAGGGGAAGACGACGAGGTGGTCAATCCTTCCAGTGCGAAGTTCGCTCGCCGAATGTTGGTCAATGCGCCGTCGTTGGAGATTACGATGATACCGAACCAGAAACATTTTTTGAGCATTCCGCAGCGAAAATTACTCGTAAATACTGCAATTCAGATGGTAGAAAAAGTGAGTTTGAAAAAAAAATAAAAAAAATTTCTAAAAAAACGAATACGAATCAAAGAATCCGTTATTTTTGGGTTTTCAATTAATAAATCTTTATTAACAAAATTATTGTTTCACCCTATTGATTTGCAAATACCCAAGCAAGACGCTCGGAAAATGCAGAAAAATAATCATCAAGTTTAGCAGAAAAACATGAGCCACGATTTTGAAAGAGCAAAAAAAACAAAGCTCGAACCAGCAGTAAAAGAAAAGTACAACACTTATCAGTCTATGTTGGAAGACGACGACGATGACGACTTACTCGAAGACGACGACGATGAGGAAGGAGATGACGATGGCGACGATTTGGAGGACAACTTCGACGACGATAATTACGACGACGATGACTTCGATACCGACGACGACAGCGATGATGACGACGACGAGGACGACGAGGATTTAGACGACGACGACGATTAGAAAATCGAAAATCAACTATCTACACATCTATACAGCCGCCAAAAGCCGCCGTTGGGCTGGTAGATAGTTGATTTTTTTTTAAATCCAATTTCTTTTTTTGAATAAATAAACCAGACTTCCCGCTATAACCGCCATCACGGCGAGGCAAAGAAAGTACCCGTATCGCCAGTGCAACTCGGGCATATTGTCGAAGTTCATACCGTAGATTCCTGCCAAAAAGGTGAGCGGAATAAAAATAGTGGAGATAATGGTCAGCACTTTCATCACGTTGTTCATGCGCAGACTGATTTCGGAAAGGTACAAGTCTTGCAAGCCGATGACCATCTCGCGGTAGTTTTCTAATACTTCCAGCACCTGTGTCAGGTGGTCGTTCAAATCCCTCAAAAATATCAGATTTTCCTCCGCAATGTGCGCGTTGCCCGCTTTCAACATTCGATTGACCGCTTCGCGAAGCGGCAGGACAGACTTTCTGACCGTCAATAATTGCCTTTTCAACTCATAAGTTTTGGACTTATCGTTGGTTTCTGCCAGCCCAATGATGTGCAGTTCCAACTTTTCTATTTCCTCTCCGATGTCGTCCAACATCAAAAAATAATTGTCCACCACCAAATCCATCAGTGTGTATGCCAAATAATCGGCACCGCGCTTGCGCACACGCCCGCGAGCGGCTGCGATTCGCTCCCGAATGGTCAAAAATAAATCTTCGGCATCTTCTTGAAACGACAGTACAAAATTTTTACCGACAAACAAACAAACCTGTTCCGTTTGGACTCTGCAGTCCGCTTCTCCAAAAGTCAATGCCCGCATTACGACAAAAAACCCGGACTCGTATTCCTCGAATTTAGGGACTTGCTGCGTACTCACGATGTCCTCCATCACCAAAGCGTGCATATCGAAGATGCGCCCAAACTCTTCGATGAGTTCCGTATCGTGCAGTCCGCGCACGTCGTACCAAGTCACTTTACTATCCTCTTCGACTGCTTTGGGCAGTTGGAGTTCGCTGCTCGGCGCGATGTGTTTTTCTTCGTGATTTTCTTCGTTGTAAACCACTTTCGTAACGTGCGGACGACCGACTTTTTGCTCGCCCGTAAAGACAACTGTGCCGGGCGGAAGTCCAGTTTTTCGCTTTTGCTTGTGTTTTGGTATTGTTTTCATTGGTAAAAAAAGAAAACCGTCGAACATTTTTTAGTAAAAAAATATTCGACGGCTTTTGAGAAAGAATGAATAAAAAATGGGTAGTTTATTTCAGACGCGTGGCTTATTTCAGCTGCGCTAACAGTTTTTGCATAGAAACTTGTCCGCTGATTTTTTCTACCAAGTCGCCTACGCGGATTCGCTCTTGCTGGAGTGTGTCGCGGTCGCGAATAGTTACTGTTCCGTCCGAAATAGTTTCGAAGTCAATCGTGACGCAAAACGGCGTTCCGATAGCATCTTGGCGGCGATAACGGCGACCGATAGCGTCTTTTTCGTCGTATTGGCACTCAAAATGTAGCTTCAAAGTATCGAAAATATCTCTTGCCGCTGCTACTAATTCGTCTTTGTTTTTGAGCAATGGCAGCACGGCGCACTTGACGGGTGCGAGTGCAGGGTGGAGTTTGAGGACTGTCCGAGTAGCGTCTTCGCCTTGTGCGTCGGGGACGGTTTCTTCTACCAACGCGTTGCCGAGTGTGGCGAGGAACATTCGGTCGCAGCCGACGGACGTTTCGACCACAAAAGGAACGTAATTTTGGTTGAGTTCGGTGTCAAAATATTGAAGTTTTTTGCCCGAAAACTCCTGATGGCGACTCAAATCGAAGTCCGTCCGCGAGTGTATTCCTTCGAGTTCCTTGAATCCGAAGGGAAATTCAAACTGAATATCCACCGCAGCGTCGGCGTAATGAGCGAGATTGTCGTGGTCTTTGAAGCGCAATTTGGCGGCTGGATTGATAGCGGCGTGCCAACGCAAGCGCGCTTGTTTCCACTGTTCGTACCATTCTTTTTGGGTGCCGGGACGAATAAAGAACTGCATTTCCATTTGCTCAAATTCTCTCATTCGGAAGATAAACTGGCGGGCGACGATTTCGTTGCGAAAGGCTTTTCCGATTTGGGCGATGCCGAAGGGGATTTTTTGCCGCGTAGTTTTCTGGACGTTGAGGAAATTGACAAAAATCCCCTGCGCGGTTTCGGGGCGAAGGTAGAGTTTGCCGTCTTCGCCAGCGATATTGCCGAGTTGGGTGTTGAACATGAGGTTGAACTGGCGCACGTCCGTCCAGTTGCGAGAGCCGCTGACTTCGCAGGCGATTTCGAGTTCCTCAATCATCGCTTTCAAGTCCGCCATGTCGCCGGCTTTCATAGCTTCGGCGAGGCGTTTTTCGATAGCGGTCATTTGGGTCTGATATTCTACGACGCGTGGATTGGTCTGCCGAAACATGATTTCATCAAAATTCTCGAATCGTTTGGCAGCTTTTTCGACCTCTTTGTTGATTTTTGCTTCTATTTTATCTACTTGCGCCTCGATGAGTTGGTCGGCGCGATAGCGTTTTTTGCTGTCTTTATTGTCCACCAAAGGGTCGTTGAAAGCATCTACGTGTCCGGAGGCTTTCCAAGTAGTTGGGTGCATAAAAATAGCGGAGTCGAGTCCGACGATATTTTCGTGCAGTTGGGTCATGGCTCTCCACCAGTACTGTTTGAGGTTATTTTTTAGTTCCACGCCATACGGACCGTAATCATAGACGGCACTCAAGCCATCGTATATTTCGCTGGATTGAAAAATAAAGCCGTATTCTTTGCAGTGAGAGGTGATTTTTTTGAATAAATCTTCTTGTGAAATTGCCATTTTTTTTGTAAAAAGTCTTTTAATAAATTATTTTTCGCTGGATTATTTTGACACATTCTCCGAAAACTCAAAAGCCGACTTCGCGGTATCGAGCTGCGCCCGGCGGATCGATTCTGGTCATAACCGTCAGCAAGCGAGATTTTTGTTGCGGCGTACTTTCTTTGAATATTTCGACTACCTCCGCGCCTTTGGCGTTGGCAAACATCTGTAAAATCATAGCATTGGGGAAAGATTGATTCACTTTGTCTAATTCTTCGATCGATTGTAGCATTACGTTTTTGCCTGCATCTACGTTGTTCGACATAATGTCCAAGCCTTTTCGGTGGTAGTCGTACATGGCGGTGCGGTAGGGGCGGACGCGCGGATTGATGATGCTTTCAATCATCGCAGTCCGGTTGCGCCCTGCGTTGTCGCGAATATCCCAACCTTTGTAGGTGCTGTAAAGATTGACGGGGACTAATTTTTCTATTTCCAGTGCGGTCTGAAAATTCGCATCGCCGCCGAGTGGTGCAAAGCTGTCGTAATCCAAGCCCAAAATAATGTAGGAATAGAAAGAAAGCATCGAAGTAAGGTTATCGTTGAACGTGTTTCGGGTATAAATAACGGGCTGATATTGCTCGTAATCGAAGATAAAATCCTTGTCGAGGTGCGTCAGAATCGGCGTTTCGTAGCTGCTTCCGTACACGGGGCGCGACGCTTGTATATTGCAATCCGCCCGAAAGCGAGTCGCCGACAACTCTTCGTTGATGGTGAGCGAAATGATACAGTTGATGCGTTCTTCTTGCTCAAAAATATCTTCTGTCCATTTCTGACTGTTTAAAAAACTCTCCATTGCGCCTCTCAAACTTTCAAATACTTTGGGGTCGGCAGTTTGAAGTTTGGGCGTAGCGATGGTTACTTTGAATTTGAGTTCCTGCGCTTGTGCGGTCGCTACCACACAAACGATTATAAGGAGAGCGATTAAATTTTTTATTTTTTTCATATTTTATCCAAACTTTATTTTTTAAGTAGTTATAAGTTTTTAGTTTTTAATTTTGAGTCATCATAAACTATTGAAAACCAATGAGTTATGTCCAATATCAAATGTCATCTATTTAAGTGTAAGAACTTATTTCAATAAAAAGGTACAAGTTACCGACACCTCAAAGGTGTCGGTAACTTCGGCTTGTACGACTAAAAAACTTTCTTACATCTGCACCAACATTTTTTTAATCGCTGCCGCAATATCTTCCGCGACTTCTGCTTTTGTCTTCAAACCAAACTCTTGTACTTCAGCGTTGCGGCGGACGATGCTTATTTTATTCGTATCGTGACCGAAGCCTGCGCCAGCGTCTTGGAGGGAATTGAGGACAATAAAATCAAAATTTTTGCGCTCCAATTTTGCTTTTGCGTGTGCGAGTTCGTCGTTGGTTTCGAGTGCGAATCCGATTAAAAGCTGGTTTGCTTTCTTTTTCGCGCCCAAAGTGGCGGCGATGTCGGGCGTTCTTTCCAATTCTACGTTAAAACTGTCAGATTGTTTTTTTATTTTAATCGAAGAAACATTAACGGGATGATAATCGGCTACTGCCGCCGCGAGTATCGTCACGTCAGCCGCCGCAAAATGCGCTGTTGCTGCGTCGCACATCTGCTGCGCCGTTTGCACTCGTATGGTTTTGATGGCGGAATGTGTGGGCAAAAAGGCTGTCGGACCCAAGATTAGGGTGACTTGCGCGCCTTTTTTGGCAAAATTTTCAGCGATAGCGATGCCCATTTTGCCAGTCGAGTGATTGCCGATGAAGCGCACGGGGTCGAGCGGTTCGTGAGTAGGTCCGGCGGTGAGGAGTATTTTTTTTCCTCGAAAATCTTGTTGTTTTTCAAAAAAATCTTGCAGCGCCGCCACGATGTTTTCGGGTTCTTCCATACGTCCTTCGCCGTGCAAGCCACTGGCGAGTTCGCCGACTCCGACGGGCAAAATGTGGTTGCCAAATTTTTGTAACTGACTGATATTCAGCTGTGTAGCGGGGTGATGCCACATATCTACGTCCATAGCAGGCGCAAAAAAAACAGGACATCGGGCGGAGAGATAGACGGCTGCCACGATGTTGTCGCACACGCCGTTGGAGAGCCGCGCGAGGCTGTTGGCAGTGGCTGGAGCTACGAGCATAGCGTCTGCCCACAGACCGATTTCGACGTGGTTGTTCCAAGCTTGTTCGCTGCTAACGTCTTGAAATACAGCGCGTTTGGAGAGCGTGGCGAGTGTGAGCGGCGCAATAAAGTCGGCGGCGGAGGCAGTCATCAGCACCTGCACTTGTGCGCCCGATTTGACGAGCAAACGGGTGAGCGTGGCGGCTTTGTAGGCGGCGATACTGCCGGTCACTGCGAGAACAATTTTTTTGCCCACCATACTTTTATATACTTTTTTTTACTCCGTGACGTAGCGGTGCGTAACTTGCCCACGATTGTATTCGTCAATGGCGATGATAACTGGATTGGGTAATTTTTCGTAAAATTTAGAGATTTCGATTTGCTCTTTATTTTCGTGGACTTCCTCGATGGTTTCGGACGTGACGGCGAACTCCTCCAGCTTATTGTTGAGTTCCAGCTTCATATCGACTGCGATTTGCTTGGCGCGGCGAGTGATGATGGCGAGAGTTTCGTAGATATTTCCGGTAGCGGAAGCCATACCTTGCACGTCGCGGGCGCAGACGTTAGGATCCAAGCCCTGTGCTTTTGCTTTGATGTCGCTCATATTTTTTTATTTCTTTTAATTTTGAGTCCGATGTTTTTCGGATAGATTTTACTTCCTTGATATTTTTACTTTTTGGAAATTTTTTACTGTACTCGTCTGCATATTCGATGGTGGCAGCGTAGCGTTCTTCTTGTTTGTCCAAAACGCTGTTTTCGGCTAACAAAAATTCGGCTTGAAGAATATTGTACCGAATGCGGGGCAAATCGTCGGTTTCGGGATATTCTTTGAGCATATTTTCAAAAGACCGAATGGCGGCTTGATAGTCCTTCATATCGTAGTAAAGCTGCCCTTCGGCGTAGGCTTTTTGCTCCAATTTTTTGCGCAAGCCGTCTATCAGTTTGTTGCAGTCATTGACGCGCGGACTGTTGGGATAAGTGTTCACGAAAGTTTGAAATTCCTCAATCGCCTTGTCCGAATATCCTTGGTCGAGCCGATAGGAGGGCGAGAGCAAAAAGTTGCTGTACGCCGCCAAGTAAGAGGCTTCTTCTTTTTTTGGACTGTTGGGAAACGTGTTAGAAAAATTTTTGAAATAATAGCTTGCCAACACAAACTGCTTCAAATGGTAGTGCGTGTAGGCATACGAATAATACAGCTTTTCGGCTTCCGCCTTGCCCCGATAGTTGCCGATGATGCTTTCAAACAGCGTTTGTGCGTCCTGATACTTGCCTTTGTCGTACAACTCGAAAGCCGTTTTGTAAATCAAACTCACGTCGCCACTCGTGCGGATTCGCTCGAACCGCGACTTGCAAGACGAAAAGGCGACTGCGCCGAGCAACATTAAAAAGCAGACTTGAATCAATGATTTTTTCATACAGGGTGCAAAGTTATATTTTTTTCTCCAAACGCAGCATTTTTTTTTCTATTGTGCAACATTCATTTTTTTAGAACTGAAGATAAGGAACGCGTCTAAGTACTTGCGCCTATTTAGTCTGCATTAATAGCCGACTGCTTTAGCCGTCGGGCAACGAATAACAGTTGGTATTGGCTTTAGCCTAAACGACTCGTTTGTGGCAAGTATTTGGCTAAAGCCGATATACTACTTTTCTTTATACAGCTGAAGCTGTTGCCAATACATAAAACTATTTAGGGACGCGTCCAAAATAAATTACTTTATTTTTTCTTCATTCCAAAGAATATTTCACTGGCTCAAACTACAAGTTGCCGACACCTCGAAGCTGTCGGTGACTTCGGCTATCTTTGCGTCCATTTTTCTTTTCATTAGATTTTGAATTTTTTTTTATCTTTGCCTTATGATTTCATTTATGCAAAAAATAATCGTTTCAGGGACTCTCGTGTTGGGCTTTTTAGCGTTGAATAGTTGCCAGCCGAAGGATAGAACTGCTTACAAACTGAAAGCTGCGGACACCGATTTGTTGCACCGCAGCGTCCGACAAGTGACCGATAATATTGTGTATGATATTTTTTCGCCGCCAGTGGCGAGCCGCATCTATGCCTATTCGTGTGTGGCGGGCTACGAAGTGTTGCGAAATGACTTTGCGGACTATCAAAGTTTGGGCGGACAACTGAACGGCTTGGGCGAAATTCCGAAACCCGAAGCAGGGAAAGATTATTGTTTTCCGCTCGCCAGCGTCCGCGCAATAACTACGGTGGGAAGAAAATTGATATTTTCGGAAGATAAAATGGACGAATTTCGGGCGAAAATCGAAGCCGATTTCGCTGCTCTTGATGTGCCAAAAGATGTTTATCAACGCTCCATAATCTACGGCGATTCGGTGGCAAAAGTGATTTTGGCGTGGGCGGACAAAGACAATTACAAGCAGTTGCGGACTGCCACAAAATACACCGTCAGCAATGACCCTGCCAAATGGCGACCTACGCCGCCGATGTATATGGACGCTGTGGAGCCGCATTGGAATCAAATTCGCCCTTTTACGCTGGACTCGGCTGCCCAGTTTGCGCCCGTCGCGCCTGCACTTTTCGACAAAAATCCCAAAAGTGCTTTTTACAAATTGGCTGATGAAGTATATAAAACAGGAAATAATCTGACCGCCGAGCAGCGCGAAATCGCCAAATTTTGGGATTGCAACCCTTTCGTTGCCAACGTGGAAGGTCACGTTATGTTTGCGAGCAAAAAAATCTCTCCCGGCGGGCATTGGATAAATATTTTTAGACAAGTGGCGGACGTAAAAAAACTAACGCCTATCCAAGTCATGGAGACTTACGCGCTGCTTTCGTTGGGATTGGCGGACGGCTTCATCAGCTGCTGGGACGAAAAATACCGTCGCAACGTCATTCGCCCCGAATCCTACATCAATCAGTACATTGACCCCAAATGGGTGCCGCTGCTCCAAACGCCGCCGTTTCCGGAGTACACGAGCGGTCATAGCGTCGTGTCGGGCGCATCGTCCGTTATTTTGACCCAACTTTTGGGCGACGGCGTAGCTTTTCGGGACACGACCGAGCTTGAGTTTGGTATGACTGCGCGCTCGTTTGCGTCGTTCAATGAGGCGGCGGCGCAGGCTTCTGCCAGTCGCTTGTACGGTGGTATTCACTACCGTCCCGCTCTTGACAATGGCTTGGTGCAAGGAGAAAATATCGGAAAATGGGTGCTGCGAAAAGTGCAGATGCACGCAAAATAATTTTTTTATCCGATGGTTTTCATGGAGATTTTGAGGCAAGTGCCGATGTTTTCTTCGCTTCGCAAATCCACTTTCCATTGGTGCGCGTCGCAAATGTTTTTGACGTAAAAAAGTCCCAATCCAAAACCTTTCACGTTGTGGACGTTGCCGGTTGGGACGCGGAAAAATTTTTCAAATATCTTCGAGTGGTACTCTTTTTTGATGCCAATGCCCTTGTCCTCGATGGTCAGGCAGAGGCGATTGAGCTTATTTTCGGTAGAAACGACAATGTCTGGCGCGCCATTGCAATATTTCATAGCGTTGTCCAAGAGATTATGAAGAATATTAGAGAGGTGCAAACGGTCTGCACGAATTATAAATTGCTGTGCAGTTAGGCTCAAAGCGAACTTTCCGTCCATATCGGCTATTTTCAACTCTATGCTTTCGGTTACTTCCGTCAGCAGTTCGTGAAGATTGACTTCTTCGAGGTTCAGCTCGAAGCTGTCGCGCTCGATTTTGGCTAATTGCAGCACTTTTTCTACCTGATTGTTGAGCCGCAGATTTTGCTCTCTGATAATGTTGGCATACTGCGAGAGCCGTTTGTCGGATTGAATCATGGGATTGCCGATAAAAACTTCCGATGCAATTTTAATCGTCGAGATAGGCGTTTTGAACTCGTGCGTCATGTTGTTGATAAAATCTTTTTGCATTTCCGACAGTCTTTTTTGTTTCAAAATAATAAAAATAGAATACAAAAAAAACAGCACCGCGATAAACAAAATAACCGAAAAGGTAATCGTCAAGCCCATGCTGTTGAGCAAATAACTGCTGCGTTTCGGAAATCGAACCCCAAAATAATAATTGAACTCCGAGTAAATAGGCAAATCTTTGGTCGGATTTTGCACTGCTGCCGTCCCCTTCGAGTAGCCGATATAAGTGCCGTATATCATCTTGTTGCTGTGGCAGTCGTACACGCCGTACTCAAAATCCTCCGCCATCGCCACGGCTTCCAACTCTTTTTTGAGATAAAAATCGAGATTGTTCACGTTCACCGTGTCGTTGATATTGACCACAAAATAGTCAGACGAAATCTGATTGATTAGGCTGCTGTTGGGCAAGCTACTCCCGTTGAGCCGCGCCAAATCGCCTGCCACATTCTGCAACGCAATCGTCACCGTCTGCTGGAATTGCTTTTCCTTCAAGTCCCACGTCCGCAGCACCCAGTAGGCTTGCGCCGAAATAATGCCGATAATTGCAAACGTGCCGAGTATCACAACTCGCTGAATGGTCGTACTTTTCATAACATAAAATTAACTGCTGCTGCAAACATCATTAATGAAAAAGTCCAGATGAGGTATTTCGATTGAATTTTTCAACCTCACACGCCCAGCTCTGCGCGCACTGCACGAACCACTTCGAGCGTTGAAACAGCTAAATCAGCAATTTTTTCGTCGTCCCAATTTGGGAACTGCGCCAAGATGTTAGCAATCACTCTGCGCTCTTTTTCGATACCTTTTTCGATGCCCAAGTTCATGCCTTTCTCGATACCTTTTTCGATGCCGCTGTCGAAGCCTTCTTTTTTAGCTTCTTGAATTATATGATCATAAGAGCTCATATTGGTAGTTTTTTTTACAGTTTGAATAATTTTATGCACATCGGCAAGACTAAATTCGTTGTTTTTTAGAATATAAACAAGTTGGGCGACAAAA
>JAYUHK010000137.1:0-3373 GCA_043767025.1 Saprospiraceae bacterium
TATAAGTTTTTAGTTTTTAATTTTGAGTCGTCATAAACTATTGAAAATCAATGAATTATGTCGAATATTAAATGTCATCTATTTAAGTGTAAGAACTTACATCAATAAACTTGCTTCATCTTTGATGGCTCTCAAAGCCGTATCTAAACCTGTTGGATCGCCTTGCTCAAATTTTTCCAACAAAACTTGGGCATATTTTCTTGCGTTAGCGTTGCTTTCAAGAGGTTCTGCCAGCAAACTGATGACATTGAGAGTATTGGCGCGCACGACCTTCAAAATATCCCAAAGTTGCTGGCTCACATAAATTTGCTGTGTCACATTGTATTCAAATTCTTGCTGAATAGAAAGCATCAACGAAATTTTTAAATCATTGGTCGTCATTTCCTCGTTGCGAAGCCGAAGCACCAGACTCGGAATATACAGTCTTTCGCAAAGCATCGTCAGCCGCTCGTAAGCCTGCAAACGCAGAGGCAACGAAATAGAATTTTGTTTTTGCTTTACATTCAAAATTTGTTTTTGATTTTGGGCTTGCCAAAAGTGTTTTTGCATATAAAACACAGTCAAAAAAACTATTAGAGCGGGAATCGTTATTTTGATAATTTCTAAAATGACTTCTAACCAAATAGGCATTTGTTGTAATTTTTGTGATTAAAATTGTTTTAAAAAAAATATTTAGCGTTCTAAATTTCTTTAAACTAAATTTTCTTCTAATACATGGATTTTGCGTATCCAGCCGTTAGTATCGGCGATAGTACCATTCCGCAAGCCATTTATTTCGTCTTTAATTATTTTAGCAAATTTAGATTCTGAAACTGGCGGTAAAATCATCGAAAGCTCACGGTAGCGGATTTCTGAAACTGGTGCCACGACTGCTGCCGTCCCTGCTCCAAAGGCTTCTTGCAGCCTGCCTGCGTGATAAGCTGCCACCAATTCGTCAATCGAAACGGGTCTTTCTTCCGTCTTATATCCTTTTTGGCGCATCATAGTGAGGATAGAATCGCGTGTAATTCCCTTTAAAATACAGCCGTCTGTCGCTGGCGTAACCAGCACATTATCAATGACAAACATAAAATTCATCGTTCCTGCTTCCTGAATATATTTGAATTCTTTAGCGTCCATCCACATGACTTGGTCGTAGCCTTTTTGTCGCGCCAACTGCGCTGGATAAAGAGATGCGGAATAATTGGCGGAACATTTTGCCTCGCCAGTGCCTCCGGCTGCTGCACGGATGTAGGTTTCTTCTACGAGCAACTTTACGGGCTTACTGTAATACGGTCCGACAGGGCAAGTAAAAATCATAAACTTGTATGTGTCAGAGGCTTGCACGCCAATATATTCGCCCGAAGCGAACATAAAAGGACGGATATACAGTGCGCTTTCGGCGTTGTTGGGTATCCATTTTTGGTCTAAATCTATCAATTTGTCTATCGCTTGCAGGAACAATTCCTCTGGCACGGGCGGCATACACATACGATGGGCGGACGTGTTGAATCGGCGTGCGTTCTGTTCTGGGCGGAACAAAAGTGGCTCTCCGTCGGCATTTTTAGAGGCTTTCATACCTTCAAAAATTGACTGACCGTAGTGCAGCGCAAGATTTGCGGGGTGCATACTGAAAGGTGCAAACGGCTCAATTCGTAAATCTGTCCATTCGCCATCTACGAAATCCGCGATAAAAATATGGTCAGAAAACACTTTGCCAAAAGGAATATTGGCGAAATCAACTTCTGGCAGTCTGGAGTGTGGAGTCCTTTGGAGCGAAATGTTGTAGTGCATAAAAAGTAGATTTAAAAGTTTGGTTGGTTCGTACAAAAGTAAGTATATTTATACAAATTTTCATAATTATTTTATAAAAAACAAAAATTTCTATCGCTTGAAGAATAATATTTTGCCAAATAGCTTTTTTGATTATAAAGTTTTTGTTGCTGCCGATGCGGACAATGTGGATTTTATTGTAATTGGACAGGGCGAAAAAAAAATTTTATGGATTTTGAATGACCAACCAGAGCAAGAGGATTTTTTGCAAAAAATATCTGCTGCCGCAAAATTGGAACTACTTAAAGATGTATTTTTAGTACGCGTATCAGCCGAAACTTCCACGTTGTCTATTCAAAAATTTATCAAGATAAATTTTGTCACAAATATCATCGTTATGGGAACTTTACCAAATTTTTTAGGACTTAATTTTAGAACTAAAAAATACGAAGTAAAGACTTTTCAAGGAGTAAAATATTTGTTTACTGACGATTTGTCCGCCATATCGCTCAACAATAATTTGAAAAAAGATTTGTGGACTGCCATGCAAACCATGTTTTTATAGTAATTTTTTAAAAATTACAAAAATTACTATTGCTAAAATAATCAAACTAAAAATATTCGCAATTCTACTAATAAAATCGCCGTAAGTGACATAAAAAGTTTTATTAAAATATAAATTTAAGGTTTGCTTTATCGCCGCGTCCGTCCCATATTTTGTATTTTGGAATAAGTCGCCGCGCGCATTGATGAAGCAGGAAGTACCTGTGTTTGCTGACCGTGCTATTTCTCTACGGGTTTCGATAGCCCGCAAAGTAGCGAAACGAAGGTGCTGCCGATACCCATCTGTGTCGTCCCACCAGCCGTCATTGGTCATTATAAATAGGGTATTTGCTCCGTTTTTCACATATTCGCCCACATATTCTCCATAAATAGACTCGTAGCAGATGATAGGAGCGATTGCAATTCCTTTTTCTTTGTTCCAAAAAACGCTGCGATTTTCTTGGGTGCCGCAGCCTTCGATACTGCCTCCAAAACTGCGAAAAAATGGTTTTAAAAAAGAAAGCAAATCGCCGAAAGGCAGAAGCTCCGCTCCCGGAACCAATTTAGATTTTTTATAAAAAGGCACGATTTGTGACGAATCACTCACAAATTGAGCCGCACCGTTGTAGGCTTCCCATCGTATCTGTTCATTCTTAGAAATTCGAGTTGCAGAGGTTGAAATCTCACCGTCGGTCAATATTTTATACGCATCTAACCCTGTCACAATATGTAATTTATTATTATTTAGTGCATAATTTTGTAGCAATACTGTAATACCCAATTTTCCAAGCATGCGCACGTTTATTCGGTCAAAACTGGTTTCGGGAAACAATAAATAGTCCGTTTTTTCAGAAACTTGTTGGGTTGATAATCGAAAAAATTTATCTAATTGTTCATTTTCTGTGACTGTAAATTTTTCGTAGTGTGGCTCAAAATTCGGTTGGACTACCACGACTTCGGCGGTCTTATCGCTTTTCGTAACGTCAAATTTATGGTATAAAAATACAGAAAATAACATCGGTAAAAAGATTGCAAGCGATAAAATAACAGCACTATTTCTGTACTTATCAACAATTTT
>JAYUHK010000138.1:0-22188 GCA_043767025.1 Saprospiraceae bacterium
TTCTACAGAGCACTTGATTTTTTTGGTTACTTTTTTTATCAAGAAAAAAAGTGACAAAAACCAAGTAAATAGCTACAAAAACTAAATTCAAATGAACCAATTTAAAACCCTTGCGTAACATCAGTTACTAAATAATTTACGGCAATCAAAAACCAAAAATTTCTTATCATACATATATATATGGCGTAAGATTACACTTTTCTTTTTTCCATCGGCACGCCGTAGGCTTTTCGGGGCAGTCGGCGTTTGTCTTC
Source organism: Saprospiraceae bacterium (assembly GCA_043767025.1). GTDB lineage: Bacteria > Bacteroidota > Bacteroidia > Chitinophagales > Saprospiraceae > JAYUHK01. The sequence goes on from JAYUHK010000138.1 coordinate 255, forward strand.
CAGCATCTCTAAAATCATTTGCCACAGAAACTCGTAAGGAAGTATTTCTGTTTTGAAAGATTTTTCGGAAATATCCATCGGGATTGCTTTTAACTTTCTCGAGTGGTTGGAAGTTTTTCGGATAATGGCGGCTTTGTGGAATCCCTCAAAGGGTATTATCATCAACATTCTGACGAATATGTTCGTCCGCAGCTGTTCGTCTTTCTGCAAGTGGCGCGCGGCATACCTTCCGATTGCCTCCATTCTATCCACGATGTCGTTGTATTTGCGCTCCGACAGCATCAATACGACCTGTATAATCAGCATCGAGATATTTCTTCCGCGCTTGTCGTTGCTGAATTGTGGAACGCTGTTTCGGAATTTGCGGACTTTAAAATTTTTCAGGGACGGCGGCAGTGGGGTTATTTTGGCATCAATCATACCCGAAGCCACCAAAAAATACAAATAAGCCTCGCTTACCTGCCAAAATTCTTTTATTTCTGTAGGTATTTCGTTGTGAGCAGCTATATAAGAAGTCGTATAAATATAGACGGAGAGTGCTTTTTGGTACTGCGCTGTATGCAGTCCCAATCGAAAGCCAAGCTCCATGTTATTGAACCAGTTGCTGGTGCCTTCTTTGAGCGAAGCTCGGATTTTTTCGATGGCTTCTTCGCCTTCTTTGTAGAGCCGCAGCTGGATACAGCATTGGGTTTTTCGATTCCAAAATATGGTAAGGGCGTTTTGAGCGTGTATTTTTTTATCCATAAAAAAATCAATCGCTTCGTCGCAGACCTCGAGCATTTTTTTATAGTCGTTGGCTGCGTCGTGCTTTGTCACCTGTATCAGATAATACAGTAAAAAGAACCGTCCGCCTTTTGTTTGTGAGGTGTAGGGACGCAGCTGCTCGGTAGCTTCGGCAGCAAGGGTTATAATTTTTTGCGCCGCACTATTTTTGTGGCGAAATTGAAAAATTAAACCTTCATACAGCTCTTCTGCCAAAGACTCTATCCGCAGTTCTTCTGAATAGACCCGATTGAGTTCTTTAAAATAGTCGTATTTGGTTTTATTTCGTTTGATGGTAGCGTAGTGCCGCCGCAAGACTGCGCTCGACTCTACCGCCAAGTCAAAAAATTCGTACCTCGTAGAAAGCCTCAATACTTTGAGAGAAAGCATGACGGCTGCCGCTCTGGACTGCTGCCTAAGCAGCATTTTGCTTGCCGCCCACATTCGGTGAGTGGATAAATACAAATCCGAGCGACCAGTTGTTTTCTTCAGATTGCCTTCCAATAAGAAAAGGGTATTGACGGCTCGATACAAAAAGCGCGTCTTGAATTTTTGATAACCCACGTAGCTACCGTCGCTTTTGCCATACAATAGTTCAGCTCCAGCCTCATCGTCGTTTACTTCACCGTTGAGCAACGCTTTGTAAAATTTAGAGTACCTATTTTCTACATCTCTATTGAGTTCAAGAATATTGACGTTCTGCACCTTTTTTTCATTCAATATTTTTACAATTTCTTTCAGAATCTTCATAGAACGATAAGATAAAATAAATTTTTAAAAAAAAATGGCACAAATTGAATAAAAAATGAAAAATAATTTTCTTGTTTTTGTCCCATTTTGGGTTAAAAGTTTAATACTTAAATAACTGATAATCAAATGATTAAATATGTTAATTTGCTTATTTTTGCAAATTAATAGAATAGTATTTTTTATCAAAAGTGTCCTTTATTGGCTGTCACGAAGCTCGTATCTTTGTGTTGTTAGTTCGGATAAACTAAAAAAATCTTATTTCAAACAATTAAATTTTTCAAAACAATGATTGCACTCATCATCTCTATTCTTATGTCTGCCGGCTTATTGAGCAGCCCAAGTAACTTTGACGTACACAATATGAACGCCGCACAAAAAACAGAATTGCGAAAAAGCAATATCATAGGCGAAGACGTGGACGCATTTTAGATAGAAAAAAACTCTTTTTTCATCTTTTTTCATTTTTTTTTCTAAAAAAAGCATCTTTTTTTAAGAAAAATTACTGTTTTCGGCAAGAAAAAATGTTCATTTTTGTCCCACGCAGCTATAAGTGTGTAAGTGCTAACTTGCTCATTTATAGCTGTTTGTGTGTTTTAATTGGTCAAAAAGTTCAAATTAATAGGATAGTACTTCTTATCAAAAGTGTCCTTTATTGAGTGTTGCGGAGCCTGTATCTTTGCATCAACAGAAAAGGAAAAGCACTCAACTCTATTTTAAAGTCATTTATCATCTGTAATTATTTATTAATTGAAACGGTAAATGGCAAAGCAAGGTTTCGCGGATATTCAAAGATTTTTATTATTGAATATTTTTCGGGACAAGAGATTTTCGGAACAATCACACACACAAAAATAACTCACCCAATGAGTTGTCTGTTTTCAAAGTCGTTCTGATTTTGCGAAGAATGTAAATTCTTGCGCTCTTGCCCAAGTTGGTCTGTAAAAACTCCAGCTACCGATTCCTAAAAAAAAATTAACTCAATAAAAATTCCGCTCAGCCCTCGGGTGCGTGAAAAACTTGTTGAGTTCCCTACTCGAAAATGTTTTTTGTTTGTTTATAGTTTGGCAGGGCGATATTTAAAAAAGTTTAAGTTTCGCCCTACTTTTTTTTTACAAAAAGATAGCAACGAAAAGTGCGGCTGCGCATTTTTCTTCAAGATAAAATGTTTTTTGTTTGTTTATAGTTTGGCAGGGCGACATTTAGAAAAGTTTAGATTTCGCCCTACTTTTTTTTACTTTCGGGGCAAAAAAACAAAAGTTGCTCCGTTTTCGCTCAATACAAAAAGGCATAGGTGTTTGTAGGCATTTTTACTTTTGTACAGCTTTTTAAAATCTTCCAATCGCTCCACTTCTACAATCTGTTTTGTCACAAATTCCTCCAAAGTTGAAATATTTATTGACCAGTTTCCTTGCCCATTTTGTCTATCCAACAGCAAAAGTCCCATATCTACGATGTGTTGATGGACGATAAAAATAGGATACAAAGATACATCTTCCGACAGCACGGTGTCCGCCGTCTGTGCCAACAGGGGTCTAAATGGAGCCAGTTCGCGCTCCATTTGGTAGAGCAAATCTTCGTTTGAAATCATTTTTTATTTTTACTTGGATTTTAATTCTAACAAAGCCACACTCTCTATGTGGTAAGTGTGGGGAAACATATCTACGGGTTGCACTTTTTTTACGTCGTATATTTCGGATAAAATTTGTAAATCTCGTGCTTGAGTAGCTGGGTTACAACTGACATAAATCAATTTGGGTGCAGCTAATTGTATCAACATTCGTGTCACAGATTCGTGCATTCCAGCGCGAGGCGGGTCTGTAATCAAAATATCTGGCTTGCCGTGTTGGGCAGCAAATTCTTGTGTTAAAATATTTTTAACATCGCCTGCGTAAAAAGTCGTATTGTTCAAGTCGTTGCGCAAAGCGTTTTCTTTTGCATCTTGAATAGCAGCTTCAATCTCCTCAATGCCGACGACGTGTTTGCATTTTTTAGCCACATAAAGCGCGATACTTCCCAGACCCGTGTAGAGGTCATAGACATTTTCTGTACCTTCAAACGCTGCGAACTCTGTCACAACATCGAATAATTTTACAGCTTGTCGCGTATTGGTCTGAAAGAAAGAACGCGGACCGATGCGGAATCTCACATCGCCAAGCAACTCTTCGATATATCCTTTCCCGAAGTATGTCACAATATTCAAATCTAAAATAAAATCATTTGCCTTCGGATTGATGCAGTACAAGAGCGTAGTTACGGACGGCACGCGCTTTAAAACTTCGTCCAAAAAAGTTTTTCTTTTTTCTTCGTCTTCGTGGTGAAAGCTAACAATAGCAAAGGTTTCGCCGAGCGTCGTGACGCGAATCATCACATTTCGGAGAAATCCTTTTTGACTTTTGAGGTCAAAAAAAGTCAAATTTTGCTCAATGCCGATGTCGTGAATCGTGTTGCGAAGTTCGTTGCAAGGGTCGCCTTGCAGGTAACAATGGTTGATGTGTACGATTTTGTCGAATGCGCCCGGACGATGAAATCCCAACACATTTTCTAAATTGGACATATCGGTCGTCATTTCTTCGGGAGTCAGCCAGCGTTTGTTGGAGAACGTAAATTCCAATTTATTGCGGTAATATTCTGTAAAATCGGCTGGAATAATCGGTAAAAATTCTCCTACCGCAACTTTTCCGATGCGCAAAATACTATTTGTTACCACTTCTTCCTTGCTCCGAAGCTGCGCTTCGTAGGTCATATTTTGAAAATTGCAGCCTCCGCAAATGCCGAAATGCTCGCAAAAAGGCGCTCGCCTATCGTCCGAATATTTGTGAAAATGTATCGGTTTTCCCTCAAAATAACTGTCTTTTTTCTTGTAAATGCGCACATCTACTACATCGCCCGGCACGACGTGTTCTACAAAATACACTTTTCCTTCTTCGTCGCGACCCACGCCTTTGCCCTTGTCGGCGATGCCGGTGACGGTCACTTTTTCGATAGCCAATTCTCTTTTTCTGCGAATAAATTTTTTCGGTTCGCTCATAATTTTACTTTATTTTGCACGCGTTTCTCAAACGTCTTTTCCGATGTCTTTTCGGTAATTTTTGCCCTCAAATTTTATTTTTTCTGCATTTTGGATACAGATTTCTACCGCGTTGCTGATATTTTTACCAAAAGACGTAATCGCTAAAATCCTTCCGCCATTTGTCACAATATCGCCATTATTTTCTTTTTTTGTCCCTGCGTGAAATAAAAAACTGCCCGTCGTTGTGTCCCAACCGGTCATTATCTTTCCCTTTTCGTACTCGTTTGGGTAGCCGCTCGCTACCAACATCACAGTTGCCGCCGCTTGCGAGTCGGTTTTGATGTTTTGCGCTGCCAGATTTCCCTGACGCAATGAAAGAAACAACTCGAGCAAATCATTTTCTAAACGCGGCAGCACGACTTCCGTTTCGGGGTCGCCCAATCGGACGTTGTATTCGATGACAAAAGGCTCGCCTTTGACGCAGATAAGACCGAAAAAAACAAAACCGTGATAAGTCATTTTTCGTTTTTGCAAACCTTCGATGGTCGGGCGCACGATTCGGTCTTCTACTTTTTTCATCATCGCCGCATCGGCAAACGGAACTGGCGAAACCGCGCCCATGCCGCCTGTGTTCAAGCCCGTATCGCCTTCGCCGACGCGCTTGTAGTCTTTTGCGGGCGGCAAAATTTGGTAACTTTTTCCGTCCGTCAGCGCAAAAACCGAAAATTCTACACCGTCAAAAAATTGTTCTATGACGACTTTTTGGCTGGCTTCGCCAAACTTTCCGCCAATCATTGCTCGAAATTCTGCCTGCGCTTCCGCAATATTTTGACAAATCAAAACGCCTTTTCCTGCTGCCAAGCCGTCTGCTTTTAGCACAATCGGAGGTGTTTGGGTGGCGATATAAGCGATTCCCTCCGTCAAATTTTCTACCGAAAACTCCCGATATTCGGCAGTCGGAATGTTATTTTCTTGCATAAATACTTTCGCAAAAGCCTTGCTGCCCTCCAATTTTGCGGCTTCGGCGGACGGTCCGACCACTTGGACGTGCTGCAACTGTTCATCTTTTTGAAAAAAATCAAAAATTCCTGCCACGAGCGGGTCTTCGGGACCTACGACGAGCATCGAAATATTTTTTTGCAAAACAATATCTTTGAGTACCTCAAAATCCAGCGCCGAAACAGCGATGTTGGTCGCTATTTCGGCTGTGCCAGCGTTGCCGGGCGCGACAAAAATCTGCGGGCAATGCCGACTTTGGAGGAGTTTCCAGACCAAAGCGTGTTCCCTGCCGCCACTTCCGATGACTAAAATATTCATTTGATGCGATAAAATTAGGTTCGGCGGCAAAGATAGCGTTTCGTAGCGCAAAAAATTAGCGGTTTTTTGTTTATTTGATTTTATCCAACGAACCGTGAAGAATATCAACGGCGGATTGGAGAGATAGTTGGGTATGTACGGGTTAAGTGGCGAAAAAAATTATTTCACTAACTTTTAGGTTTGAATGAATGGTTTTTTCGTATCTTTCTTTTTTGTTTACTAAATTAAAATTTTAAAACTAATTAAAATTATTAAAATGAAAGTTATTAAATTTGCAATATCAATACTTGCATTACTTTCAATAAATTTTGGCTGTTCTGAAAAAATTATTGATAAGTTAGAACCAAAAGTGCCAGATTTTATCTCGGCTGATGAATTAAAATCTTTGCTGCCGAGCATTTTGCAGTCATCTGGACAAAAATATGCCATATTCAAAGACAAGGACGCAAATGAGCATCGAATGAACATTAGCGTGTCTTCTGATATGAACCTTCTTGAACATAATGGAACTAAATATCGAGGAGGAACCCACACAATAGACTTTATCACAGATGACAATAAAGTTGCTATTCGCTTATTAGCAAGTTCAAATATTTACGGCGATGCCGAAATTCAGAAAGCCCAATCTTTGATTATCGGATATGTAAACCATTTCAACCCTTTGGGAATTCTAATCAACTATGATTATTCAACAAAAAATGTTTCATTGTTGAGTTCAAAAAAGTTGGCATCTCTACAAATAATAAATAAGATATTCAATAATGTGTTCATATCCGATGCCAATAATAATGATATTCAATACAAGTCGTTAGGATTTAATTTTGAGTACGGAATTGTGTCATATTCAGATGCGGAAGGGCATTTGTACGTCTTTGACCGTTACGGCAGTTAATTTCGACCAATTAAAAATGCGTCTTTTGCAACCATCGTTTGGTTTTTTTCTTTGAGTACGGCAGCATGGGCTGTCAGAAATACAAATCGTTAGGCACAGTAAAAGATAGTAATATAACTGCAACAAAAAATTATGAAAATAAGTAAAAAAACACTAATTACCATAATAATTTTGCTAACTTGCACTATTGCGGCAATATATTTCAGTAAAATAATTTTATTATTATTGTTATATCACATAGTATCTTCTTATGGTAAATAATTGATTCCCAGATGATTATGTGTAAAAATATGGGCTATTTAGCGAATAACAAGGCAAATATATTGAGCTGCTTACAACATCAAATCAGTTTAAAATTTATGAAAAAAATATTTAACATTTTTTTAACTATTTTATTTTTTGCAACTTCGTGTGTGGCAGAAAGTAATATTTGTAATATTATTGTCCGCCAGTCCGAAAAAAAGTCGCTGCTGCCGATAAGTTTTTACGATGCGAGTGAGCAAGTGATTTATACGACACGGGCGGCGGCTTGCGACACGTTGCGGCTCAAAAAAAATGGGGCAGTAAGTTTTCCTATTATCCTCACTTTTCGGTCCGATAGCTGCGCGTTCAGTGGGTATATTTTTGTGGGCGAAAATGACAATGAACTGACTGTCAATGTTTTGAATGGTGATGTCGTCCATGCAGAATTTTTGCCACGAGGCTGTTGGAGTGAAGAATATCAGTCTATTTTGCAGACGAATATTCTTTACAACGAAAGGGCGATGGAGGTTTTTTACGCATTTCGGCGGCTGAGCGATGCCGAAAAAGAAAAAGCAGAGGGCGCGGCTCAAATAAAGATGCAAGCCTTCCGCGATAGTTCTAATTTAGTGCCTTATTGGGCAAATTTGGCGAAGCCAAAACCGTCTTTTATCCAGCTTTACTATCTTCAAACGCTGATAGAAATGCGTTCTTTTTCAAAAGATTTTTTACAAGATTATCTAAAAAAATTGGATAAAAAAACGCTCGAAACTTTTAGTCTTTGGAAGCAATGCGAGCAGCGACTTCAGATGAAAACTTTGGTAGAGCAAAGTCGTTGGGATACCATAAAATTAGGTGCGCAGAATCAAACAACTGACTGTCAAAAGATTACACTTGCCAACAATAAGACATATTTTGTGTTTTTGAGTACTACCTTTTGCGGTGGCTGCCGTCGGGAAAGAAAAGAAATTGCAAAAGCCATCAAAGAAAATAAAATTTTGGCAGAAAATGTGATTGAAATAAGTACCGATGAAATCTATGAAGACAAAGATAAAATCGTAACATGGAAGTCGTATTTAGAGAAAAGTAACTTTGCAAGTCCGTATTCTATCGAAACAGAATTTTGGTCGAATTTCACGCCTTATGGAGTGATTGTGGACAAAGGAATTATCGTAAAAAAAGCCTGTCATCTGGAAGATTATATGAAATATATCGCTCAAAAGTAATCGTAAGATTTCCGTTTCAGCTATAATTGTTTTTAGTTAAAATTTACAGCTTTAAAAATAAGCACGTCACAAACAGAGTTTGTAATGTGCTTATTTTTTATAAAATTACTTTTTTTATGCGAATTTTTTGTGGAATATTTCTTTTTTTTGTGACGTATCAAATGACGGCACAGCGAACTCTGTCGGGCTATGTACGTGACGCAGCGACGGGCGAAACACTGATTGGGGCGACGGTGGCGGACAGTGCGACTCAAACTGGCTCGGTGAGCAACGAATATGGATTTTTTAGTCTTTCTTTGAAAGGCGAAAAGCAGCAACAAATTAGAGTGTCTTATGTGGGTTTTACGGCGCAAAATATCTCTATTTTTTTGAAGAATGACACACTTCTAAACATTGCGTTGGAGAACGCTCAACTCCAAACGGTGGAAATAAACGCTGCCGAGCAGCAAAGAAATTCACCCCAAATGAGCTTTATCAAGTTGGATATTGCGCAGCTCAAAAAAATTCCGTCGCTCGGCGAGGTGGATATTTTGAAAGCCTTGTCGCTGTTGCCGGGTATTTCTACGGGAGCAGAGGGTGGTGCTAATCTTTTTGTGCGCGGCGGAACTCCCGACCAAAATTTAATTTTGTTGGACGGCGCGCCTGTTTACAATGTGACGCACTTGGCGGGTTATTTGTCGGTTTTCAACGCCGAAGCTATCAAGAATGTAGAAGTTTTTAAAGGCGGTTTTCCGGCTCGCTACGGCGGGCGACTTTCTTCGGTGATTGATGTGACGATGAAAGAGGGCAACAATCAGCGTTTTTCGGGCAATTTTGGCATCGGATTGCTTACCTCGCGGCTGCTGTTGGAAAGTCCGATACTGAAAAATAAAACATCTTTTTTGGTAGCGGCTCGGAGTTCGTATTTGGGTTTGGTTAATGCTTTTAAAGATAAGAATGCAGAAAATTCGCTGACCGATTATTGGCTTTACGACGTAAATTTAAAAATAAATCATCGCATTGATGATAAACAATCCATCTTTTTAAGTTTTTATACGGGCAAAGATATTGGCACTTTCAGCACCGAATATATCGAAACAAAGCGAGATTACTACAAAAGACAGCTTGACAAAGAGAAAATAAGTTGGGGAAATACGACGCTGACGGCTCGATACAGCAACGCTTTGACTCCCAAACTTTATCTCAAAGCGTTGGCGTTGTTTTCTCAATATGATTTTAAAGACCAAAACAAAAATATATATGAATCCTTTGTGAAAATAGATACGATGCGGTACAATTCGAGCAGTCAATCGTCTTCCAGCGTCAAAGATTTGAGCTTAAAATTAGATTTTGATTATTTTTTAGACAATAAAAATAGTATAAAATTCGGTATTGGTGCAACAAAACATTATTTTGTGCCGTCTGATTTTTCCTACCAACGCACTCTATCACAACAGTCCGATACGTCGGGTAGCTTTCAATCAAAAATTGCTACCCAAGAATTTCACCTCTACGCAGAAGACGAAATTCGGTTCAGCAGCTTTTGGACTGCAAATATTGGGCTTCGAGGGAATATTTATAACGTCCAAAACACGACGTATCAAAACGTAGAACCTCGTTTTTCTACTTGTTTTCGCTTGCCGTCGGATTGGAATTTGAAGGCAGCTTATACTTACAACGAGCAATTTTTGCATCTATTATCGGGCGGAAGTTTTGGATTTCCGAGCAATATTTGGGTGCCTGTGACAGCCAAAATAAAGCCACAATCAGCCCATCAAGTTGTGGTTGGGATTCAAAAATATTTTACGGACATCGCTACCGATTTTACGGTCGAAACGTATTACAAAGTTTTGGGCAGACAAATTGAATACCAATCAGATGCAGGCAAACTTTTTAATGGCAATAGTGACTGGGAAAATCAGTTGGCGATAGACGGAAAAGGCTGGAATTATGGCATTGAGTTTTTGGCGCACAAGCAAAAAGGACGATTTACGGGCATCGCAAGCTACGCGCTTTCTTGGAGTTTTCGGCAGTTTAAAGATTTGAATCAGGGCAAAAAATTTCCGATGCTCTACGACCGTCGGCACAATATTTCGCTCACGGGCAACTATCAAATCAGCAAACACTGGGATTTTTCAAGCACTTGGGTCTATAATACGGGGCAAGCCGTCACGCTTCCTGTGGCGCAGGTAGGTGGCTACTTGGTTTATGACGGGCGAAACAATGCTAAATTGCCGTCTTATCATCGGTTGGATATTTCTTTTAATTACACCAAAAAAACGCTCAAAGGTCGGACTAAAAACTGGAATTTTAGTATTTATAATTTTTACAATCGAAGAAATCCTAATTTTTTGCAACTGCAAAATGAAGGATATTTATTAGACAATAGACAATATGTAGAAACAGGCAAACGGGTAAAAGTAATCTCTATTTTTCCATTTTTGCCTTCGGTCAGTTACAGTTACACTTTCTAAATTTTTATGAAAAATATTTTTTATCTCTTTTTTGTGACATTTTTTATTGCCTTTTCTGCTTGTGAGCGGGAGCGCAACATAAATCTTGATATTCCATACGAAGGCATAAGGCTGGAGCTTTACGCGCCGATTGGAGAGCAGCAGCCGATTGCGATTTTACTTCATCGGACGCTGCCCGTTTTGGCAGAAGATCTTAACTTCAAAGTCATCGACGGGATAGTAAAACTCTTTGAAAACGGTATTTTGGTAGAGCAACTGCGCTACGACGCGCAGCAAGACCGCTACATTTCGCCGTCCGATTTTCGTCCATCAGCGACCAAAATGTACCACATCGAAGCCTCGGCGTTGGGAACAAGCATCGTTTCGGAGCGCGTCGGTTTTTTGCCAAAAGTTTTTATCCAAAGTCATACGCTGCAAATTGACTCCGCCAATAACAGAGCAGTGGTAACAGTTTCTTTTCAGGATATACTTCAATATAAAAATTTCTACAGCATCTATCAGAAAAAATACTACAACGATACGCTGCTGAAGCCGACTACTTTTGACTACCAAGTTGACTACAGAGCCGACTTCAAAGATTCTTTATTTGCAGGAAGTCGCTACGATTTTGAAACAGATTTTTATCTTTTGGAGGCAATTTACGGCGCAAATTACAACTTGTTGGGAGTCAAAAAAATCAATCAACTTAAAGTAGAATTGTATAGTTTTTCCGAAGGTGCATACCAGTATCCGTTTACGCTCGGCTCGAGTGGCAGCTCCGTCGGCGGGCAATTTTCGGACAGGCTGCCGCTTTGGAGCAACGTGCGAGGCGGCTACGGCGCAATCTTTACCTATACTTTGGACACTTTGACGCTTCGCTGGTGAGCAAAAATAAGTTCTTGCTTACCCCCCGCCTACCCCAAAACCTTCCGCCGCCTCGCCCGAATTAATTTTGGGCGAGGCGGCTTTTTTGTGTCCGTCAAAAATAACAGCTATAGAATTTAAAATTAAAATTATATTTGCAACATATTTTTCAAAAAAAATCAACATTTAAAATATGAAACGTCTTGTACCCGCCTTTTTTTTAATGCTTTTTGCTGCGCAAAATATTTTCGCGCAAACGCCTACCAAAAACGATGCCGACCGCCGCATTGACATACTTCTTTCCAAAATGACTTTGGAAGAAAAAGTCGGACAGATGACGCAAGTGACGCTCGACGTTATCTGCGAAGGCGAGCCGTACAACCTCAAATCGCCGCTTGCGATAAGTATGCCGAAGCTCAAAAAAGCAGTCATTGACTACAAAGTAGGTTCTATTTTGAACACTGGAATCTCTGCCAACACGCAGCAGCGTTGGCACGAAATCATCAACGCTATCCAAGATGCAGCCAAAGACACGAAGCTAAAAATACCCGTTTTGTACGGTATTGACGCTATCCACGGCACAAATTATACGCAGGGGACGACCCTTTTTCCGCAGCAAATTGGCTTGGCAGCCACCTGGAATCCTCAACTGACGGAAGAGTTGGGAGCGATAGCTGCCTACGAAACGCGCGCCTCCGCCATTCCTTGGACGTTCTCGCCTGTCTTGGATTTGGGACGCAATCCGCTCTGGCCCCGCATTTGGGAGGGATTCGGCGAAGATGTTTTTTTGAGTTCCGAACTCGGAAAAGCCCTCACGCGCGGCTATCAGGGCAAAAATATGGCGGACAAATTTCGGGTAGCCGCCTGCCTCAAACATTTTACTTGCTACGGCGCGCCGTTGAGCGGCAAAGACCGCACGCCCGCTTGGGTGCCTGAACGCTACTTGCACGAATATTATATTCCCGGCTTTGCGGCGGCTATCAACGAAGGCGCGGCTTCGATTATGATAAACTCGGGCGAGCGCAACGGTATTCCTTCGCACGCCGACAAACATCTTTTGACCGAAATATTGCGCAATCAGTTGAATTTCAAGGGAGTAGCGGTATCGGATTGGGAAGATATTATTTTGCTCCACACGCGCCACCATGTGGCAACAACGCCCAAAGAAGCGGTAAAAATAGCAGTCATGGCGGGCATTGATATGAGTATGGTGCCGACCGATTTTAGTTTTAGCGACTATTTGGTGCAGCTCGTGAAAGATGGCGAAGTGCCGATGACACGGATTGACGAAGCGACGCGCCGTATTTTGAAAATGAAAATGGATTTGGGTTTGTTTGAAAAAACACACTATCCGATGTCCGATTATCCGAAATTTGCGAGTGAAGAGTTTCGCCTCAAAAGCCTGCAAGGCGCGCAGGAATGTTTGGTGTTGCTCAAAAATCAAAAAAATATTCTGCCGCTCGCCAAAAATGCGAAAATATTAGTCACCGGACCGTCCGCAAACACGATGCGCAGTCTGAACGGCGGCTGGACGTACTCTTGGCAGGGCAATATCGCCGACGAATTGGCGAAGGACAAAAATACGATTCTCGAAGCGGTGCAAGCAAAAATCGGTGCTGCCAACGTGACTTACGTAGAAGGTAGCACGTTCAAAGAGCCTATCAACATCGAAGCCGCCGCCGAAGCCGCCAAAAACGTGGACGCTGTCGTGCTGTGCTTGGGCGAAACGTCTTACACGGAACACGAGGGAAGTTTTGACAATATTTTGCTCGAAGATGCTCAGATTGACTTGGCAAATGCGGTCGCAAAAGCTGGAAAGCCTGTCATTTTGATTTTGGCGGAAGGTCGCCCCCGCGTTTTCAACAAAATAGAGCCGAAGATGAACGCCATCGTTTATGTTCCGCTTCCGGGCAACGAAGGCGGAAACGCGCTTGCTGACGTAATTTTTGGCGACATCAATCCGAGCGGAAAAATGCCCATCACATACCCCAAACATCCGAATAGTTTGATTAATTACGACCACAAATATACAGAAAATGTGAAGGGAATGGCAAATATTTTCGACCCACAGTTTGAGTTCGGGACGGGCTTGAGCTACACTAATTTTGGGTACAAAAATCTGGCGTTGAGCAAAAGCCTAATCAGCAATTCCGACGAATTGACGATTTCGGTGGACGTGACGAATACAGGCAGCCGAGCGGGAAAAGAAGTCGTGCAGCTCTACGTGAGCGACCTTTACGCCAGCATCACGCCGCCCGTCCGTCGCTTGCGCGGGTTTGAAAAAATAGACCTCAAAGCAGGGCAAACGCGCTCCGTGACGTTCAAAATAAAAGCCAAAGATTTGGCTTTCGTAGGGCTTGACAATAAATTCATCAACGAAGCGGGCGATTTCAGAGTCAATATTGGCGGCTTGACGGCAATGTTCGCCTTGAAATAGTAGATTTTTGGTAGGGTTGAACTTATTTTTCAAAACTAAAGTTGTAACTAACTAACTAATTATCAATTACTTGTGTGACTAAAAACTAAAAATTAAGCATTAAAAACTATTTATGAAATTAACAATACTTGCCTCGCTGCTTTCTGCAAAGCGAACTTTTTGGGGACGAGTTTTTAGTTTTTTTGTACTTTCCAACGCATAAAAAATGACTTTTTGGGACGATATTTTTTTTGCAAATGTTGGGTGTTTGTGGCTGCTTGCGCTGCTGCCTTGCATTGCGGTTTGGAAATATTTGCAGCGCAAAAATAGCAGGCACTCGGCACTCAAAATCTCTGGTTTGGCAGTGACTTTGCCGCGTACATGGCGCATCAAAGCGCAGGCGTGGGTTCCGTTTGCGCTCCGATTGTCGGCGGCGGCTTGCCTAATCGTCGCGATGGCTCGCCCACAAAAAATGCTGCAAGAAGAAAATATCAAAGCGGAAGGCATTGATATTATGTTGGTTATGGACTTGTCGAGTAGTATGTTGGCACAAGATTTTAAGCCCGACCGACTTTCTGTGAGCAAAGAAATGGCGGTTGAGTTCGTCAAAAAACGCCGATTCGACCGCATCGGATTGGTCGTTTTTTCGGGAGAAGCGTTCACGCAATGCCCGCTTACGACTGACCACCAAGTGCTGACCGATTTTTTAAAAAACCTTCAATGCGGTATGTTGGAGGACGGCACGGCTATCGGAATGGGACTTGCGACGGGCGCAAATAGGCTAAAAGACAGCGACTCAAAGAGTAAAATTTTAATTTTATTGACCGACGGCGTGAACAATGCGGGATACATCAGACCCGAAGCGGCAGCCGAAATTGCTAAAAATTTCGGCTTAAAAATTTATACCATCGGCACGGGTTCGGTCGGCACGGCTCTCACTCCGATTGGGCGGCGGCGCAACGATGGAGTCTATATTTTCGGTATGGCGGAAGTCGAAATTGACGAGGCACTTCTCACGCGCATCGCTGCCGAAACGGGCGGAAAATACTTCCGAGCCACCTCGAAGAAAGAATTAGAAAATATTTATTCGGAGATAGACGCATTGGAAAAGACTAAAATAGAAACTACAAGTTTTCGGCGATACAGCGAAAAATTTCGTCCATTTTTATTTGCAGCCTTCTTCTTTTTAGGTTTAGAATTTGTATTAAAAAATATTTTTTTAAAGAAAATGATTGACTAAAAATGTTTCGTTTTGAACAACCATATTATTTATTTGCGCTGCTACTAATACCGTTTTTGTCCGTACTTTGGTGGTGGTGGTCGGACAAAATGCGCCAAAAAATATGGCTTCGCTGGGGCGATGAATCTGCTATCCGAAACTTAATAACGCAAAAAAAAGTAAGTCATAAAAAAGTAAAAAATATATTAATATTAGCTGCGCTATCCTTGTTCAGCATCGCTGCCGCAAACCCTCAATGGGGAACGACGCAAAAAACTATCCAACAAAAAAGCAGCGATATTTTTATAGCCTTGGATATTTCGCAGAGTATGATGGCGCAAGACGTAGCTCCCAATCGCTTGGAGCGTGCGCGCAATTTTCTCCAACAGTTCCTACCCGCTCTACGTGGGGAGCGAGTTGGTCTGGTACTTTTTGCGGGAAACGCTTATATGCAGATGCCGCTCACGAGTGATTTAGCTACCACATTATTGTTTATAAAAAGTGCAAATTGTGACATGGCTTCTTCACAAGGAACAGCTATTGCGGAAGCTATCGAATTGGTAAAAAAATCATTTCCAAAAGAAAACGAGCGTCATAAAGCACTCATCATCATCAGCGACGGAGAAAGCCACGACGACGACGCAATCGCAAAAGTAGCCGAAGCACACGAACAAGGATTGACGATTTTTACTGTCGGCGTGGGGACGCAGCAGGGCGGCTTGGTGCCCGATTATTTTGGAGGACAAGAAAGCTACAAACGGGACTCCGAAGGAAAACCAATCCTCTCCAAGCTGGACGAAAACGCACTTTCGGAGATAGCAACGGTTGGCGGGGGCAGCTATCAAAATATCGAAAAAGGCAATGAAGTCCTTACAGCTGCGCTCAAAAATAATTTGGAAAAGATTGGTAAATACGATTTGAATGTTGTTTCGTTTGAAGAAAGTGAAAGCTATTTTCCGTATTTTATAGGCTTGGGTTTGTTGCTTTTAGGGATAGAATTGTTGCTGCGAGAAGACTTGTTCAGACGCTTGCCGAAAAATAAAAAGAGCTTAAATCTTTCAATTATTTTTTTGATTAGTAGCATTTTTGTGACAAAAAATGTACAAGCTCAAGACAGCCATCTTGAACTAAAAGCGGGCGATAAAAGTTATAAATCCCAAAGATATGCCGAAGCGGAAAAAAATTATCGCGCCGCGATAGAGAGTAAAAATTCTGCCAGCACAAAATATAATTTGGGAAATTCTGTTTATCAACAAGGACGCTACGACGAATCTACACGCGAATACGAAGTAGCAGCCAACAACTCCGAAGATAAAAGTGTGAAATCGAAGGCTTTTCACAATCAAGGAAACGCTTTTTTTCAGGAAAAAAAATACGACAAAAGTTCGGAAGCCTATCGAAAAGCTCTGCGCTTGCAGCCCAATGACAGTGACTCAAAATATAATTTGGCACTTTCGCAAAAATTACTGAAAGAACAGCAGCAGCAAAAAAGTCAAGAAAATAAACCGCAAGAACAAGCGGAAAATAAATCAGAAAAAAAGGAGAACGAAGACGAAAATAAATCAGAAAAAGATGAAAAAATAAAAAATAAGTCAGCAAAAAACGCCGAGCAAAAAACTTCGGAAGCCCAAAAATTGAGCAAAGAAGAAGCTACAAAAATGTTGCGGATTATGGACGAAGAAGAACGCAAAGTCCAGCAAAAATTAAGAAAAACGGCGGTTGGAAAATCCAACAAACCGCTAAAAGATTGGTAATATTTTGACTTATGGAATTAAAGAATTGGGAAAAATGGACATCGCTCTTCTTGATGAACCTCGTAGCCGCCACACTTACATTTGCTGCTGCCAACGAACTTTCATTCGGAAAATGGAACTACAAGGTAGTCGCATTGTGCTTTCTTGCTATGGCGCAGCCTAATTTTTTGGTTGGCACGGGATTGGGTTTGTTCAAAGTACCTGTTGCACGTTTTTTTTGGTACGCTGGTGCTGCATATATTTTGTCCGCAATTATTTTTTTCTTGAGTTAGGAACAAAAAAAATTAGAAAAGTATTTTATATATTCGTAAAAAAAAATCGTCTATGAAGTATTTTATTGTCACAATTTTGCTACTTTTTAATATTTTTGCACATTCGCAGGAGTCTATTTTTTCTGTGAAAGCCGACTCGGATACCGTTTTGTTTGGCAATCCTATTGAAGTTACATTTTCGTTGGTCAATGCGAGCGGACGCAACTTCGAGCTACCAAAATTGAAGGATTTTGACATTGTGGGCGGTCCTTCCCAATCGTCGAGTATGAGTATGATAAATGGTGAAACGACTCAAAGTATGAGTTTCACTTATCTGCTGCAAGCCCGCGCAGTTGGGCGGTTTTACATAGAGCCAGCCGCCATTCAGGTAGGCTCAAAAACGCTCGAAACAAAGCCAATCGCCGTCGTAGTGCTGCCCAATCCCGACGGGATTCGGGGGGATAGAAAAAGAATGGAGCGAGCCGACGAATTTAAGAATTTTTGGAACCGTCGCCCTGCTGCTCCGCCTGAACAAAAACCTAAAAAAGAACGCAAAATTTACAAAATTTGAAGTCTGCTATCTTTTATTTTTGCCTAATTTTGTTTGCTGTTTTGGGCGCAATCAAAGCACAGGCGCAGCAAAACACGAAGTTTGAGGCAAGCGTGGAGCCGCGAGTAGTGCCACTCAATAGCACCTTTACAGTTACTTTTACTTGGAGCAATGCTAAAGGAAGTGCTACGGATTTTCGTCCGCCGTCGTTCAGTGATTTTATCTTGCGAGGCGGTCCTAATCAAGCAATGAGTATGAGTAGTGTGAACGGTACTATGTCACAAACTATATCTTTAAGTTATATTTTGCAAGCCAAAGCAGTCGGCAAATTTAGTATTGGCACTGCAAGTATTTCTATGGGCAATCAGTCGTTCAAAACGAAATCTTTGACGATTGAGGTGATAGCTGCAAAAAACTCTTCCGCCTCCAAGCCAGTCGCAAAAGGCGAAAAAACTTTTATTCGCAGTGAATTGAGCGAAATAGAAGCCTACGTCGGGCAGCAGATTATGCTCAACTATATGCTTTATACCAATCAAAATTTGGTGAACAGTAAAATTATTAAAGAGCCTGACTTGGCTGGATTTTTTTCGCAGGAGATACGAGAGTTTGACAACCAACCGAAGCGAGAAGTCGTAGGCGGCAAGCCATATACGGCAGTTTTGATGCGGCGAATAGCACTTTTTCCCCAAAAAATAGACAAACTTCGCATCGAGCCGATGCAGGTAGAGCTTGGCGTTGCGGAGTCCGAGCAAGCCTTTACGGGGCATGATATTTTTTTTGAGGCTCCAGTCCAGCAGTTCGCGGTTCAAGCGAGCGAAGCCGAAGTAAAAATAAAAGCCTTGCCAGAGCCAAAACCCGAAAATTTTTCGGGCGCAGTCGGTCATTTTAGCATGAACAGTCGGTTGCTTGCGTCTAATGTTCGGGTAGGAGAATCTATCGAATTAAGGATTTTTATCAACGGCGATGGCGACTTCAAGCGAGTGGAAAATCCAAAACTTCTCCTCAACCCAAGCGAAGAGGTCGAGATATACGAACCCAAAATCATACGAGAAGAAACGAGCGAAACCAGCAACGGAATCACTACTACCCGTGAAATTTCGTACTTCGTGTTGCCCCAAAAGGCAGGAAATATCAGCATTTCGCCAGCTTTTGTTTATTTTGATACCGACAAAAAAATGTATGTTGAACTTCAAGATACGACTTACCAGTTAGAGGTTCGAGCAAGTGAGCAGCGTGCAGTTCCGAGCAACGAAGCGGGCAATCTGTCCGACGCTAAGCCAATCAGAATCCCAACTTGGTTGAGTTGGTGGAGCAAAATATTGTCGGTGGTTGCGAGCAGTTTATTCTTGATTTATTTTTATTGGAGAATAAAAAATACCAACAAAAACCCTACGAATAGTCAAGCAACAAGCCGAAAACTATCCGAAAAACAAAAATCTTTTGCGGCGACAGCATCGGATTTTTTAGAAAAAAAAGAGGTAAAAAAATTCTACCAAACTATCGCTGATGAGTTGCGGCAAGCAATGGGCAGCAAATACGGACTTTCGCCTGCGGATAGTAGTTTGCAAAATATTCGGCGCGTGCTTTCTGCTGCGCAAATGCCGCCCGAGCAAGTCGAGGAATACATCGAGTTGGTCAATATTTGCGACGAAGCGATTTTTGGCGGACAAGATAAGTCGTCCGATATGTCGTCGGTACTTCGGCGGACGAATGACTTTTTGGCGAATTAGTTTTCTTTTTCTTTCCGATAGGCTAAAATGTTGTTTATCCAGTTTGGGACGACTATTACGCCCGCCAAAAGGTAAGAATAGTAAGTCATCAATCGCCAGATGATAGCGATGATGAGTGCTACTCCTGCTGGTGCGTAGTCGCTCAAAAAGCCACCAAAGACAGCTTCAGCAAGTCCCGCCCCGCCCGGAGTAGGACTAAAAAGAGTGACAATATACATCGTGGCTACGCGGGCGAAGAGGATTACCTGTGTCCAAAAATCCATCGAAATAGTCGGAATAATAGCAATAATCAGGCAATTTATGAGCAAAAAACGGGAACACCAAGCGACCGATGTAGCGGCAAAAGCGGCAAGATGAAATCGCCAATTCTGGTGTTTGATGTCGCTCGAAGCGATGACAATTTCGTCGCCCAACACGGACGCTCGCTCCCGAAATCTTTTCAAAAAGCCAATGCGAGTAAAGCCAATCAGAATATTTTTTATTTTTACGGGACTGACAAACAAACCGTAAAATAGCAAACTGCCGTAGGCGAACATCAAAACGTAGGTAATTCCCAACAAATAGCCAGACGAGTGAATAGCGTTGCTGCCTTGCGCGGAGGGGTGAATCATGTTTTTGCCGAACAGCAGCAGCAAAGTAGGCAGAGTGATAGAAAAGAAAATACTATCCAATAGGACTTTGTAAAGTACGATGGTGGCGGTTTTGGCGGCAGGGAGTCGCTCTTGGGTAAGGACGACCAAGGCGGCAGCCGTCCCGCCGACGCTGGTAGGCGACACGGCGGTGCTAAACTCCCAAATAAAAAGCAATTCGATACATTTGGGGTAAGAAAATTGTCTGCCTGAAATGATGTAGAGCCGCATCGAGTACGACAAATGGCGCAGCACCAAGAAGCCAAAAGCGAGCGCAATCCATCGGAAAGTATGTGCAGTCCATTGTATTTTAGCAAATTCTTCGGGGTTGAACTGACTCCAAAGAAGATAGCCCACCACGCCCAACCCTACCAAAATAGGGAGAATGATTCTCGAGGTGCGGATAGAACGGAGGGCGCGCTGCTGCTGCTCAGAAAAGCCGTCCAATGGTTCGATTTCAGTCATTTTCAGTTGTTCAAGAAGTACGCCCGTAAAATTACTAAAAAAATATCTTATGGCTTGATTTTTTCCTACCTTTTATTTTTTCGTACCTTTGTCAAATATTTTTTTCGCCACAAATAGAAAATTACAAAAATAAACCATAAAAAAATACTACTATGACCGCAACCGCACACAATAATTTGCTCAAAAATGGATATTTGGAAATCGAGATCGACCCGTCGCTCGACCTTGTAGCCGAAATTAATAGACTTAAAAAAGAAAAAAATGCAGTCATTTTGGCGCATTATTACCAAGATTCGGAGATTCAGGATATTGCCGACTACATTGGCGACAGCCTCGGACTTTCGCAGGAAGCCGCTCGGACAAACGCCGATATGATTGTTTTTGCAGGCGTACATTTTATGGCGGAAACTGCAAAAATGCTTTCTCCGCAAAAAAAAGTCGTGCTGCCCGACCTCAAAGCGGGCTGCTCGCTTGCCGATAGCTGTCCGCCCGCGCTTTTTGCAAAATTCAAAGAAAAACATCCCGACCACGTCGTAGTGAGCTACATCAACTGCACTGCCGAACTCAAAACGCTGACCGATATTTGCTGCACCAGCACCAACGCCGTCCAGATTATCGAAAGTATTCCGAAAGACCGACCGATTATTTTTGCGCCCGACAAAAATTTAGGGCAATATTTAATCAAAAAAACGGGTCGAGATATGTTGCTCTGGAACGGTGCCTGCATGGTGCATGAGATTTTTAGCCACGAAAAAATAACTAAACTTCGCCACCGCCACCCCAACGCCCAATACATCGCTCACCCCGAGTGCGAGCCGCACGTTTTGGAGCAAGCCGACTACATCGGCTCCACGACAGGATTGCTCAAATATACGATTCAGAACCCAGCCACCGAGTTCATAGTAGCCACCGAAGCGGGTATTTTGCACCAGATGCAAAAAGCGTCGCCGCACAAAACATTCATTCCCGCACCGCCAGACAATCACTGCGCTTGCAACGAATGTCCGCACATGAAGCGCAACACGTTAGAAAAATTGTACCTCTGCCTCCGATACGAACTTCCTGAAATCGAACTTCCCGATTGGGTCATTGAGCAAGGTCGAGCATCTATTGACAGAATGTTGGACGTGTCGGCAAAAGCAGGTTTGTTGGGCTAATTTATTTTTTCTTTACTCCTTATGAACGCGTTTCAAGAATTTTGTGCCATAAAATTCATTTTTAGACAATAATTTAAAAAAAAATTAGGAAGGCTCAAATTTTATTCAGAATTTTGCACAAAATTTTCACAAACTGGAAATTTGAATTGTAGAATACCATCTAAATAAAGCTAAGTTCTTACACTTAAATAGAGGACATCTAATATTCGACATAATTTGTTGATTTTCAATAGTTTATGACGACTCAAAATTAAAAACTAAAAACTTATA
>JAYUHK010000139.1:0-2047 GCA_043767025.1 Saprospiraceae bacterium
TATAAGTTTTTAGTTTTTAATTTTGAGTCATCATAAACTATTGAAAATCAACGAATTATGTCGAATATTAAATGTCATCTATTTAAGTGCAGGAACTTACGTCTAAAATAAACTGCTCATTTTTCAAAAAATTTGAGCAGTTTTTTTTCGCTTTCTTTAATTATTCGCCTCTGCCAATAACTTTTTGCCTTTTTCTATCGCGTCGTCAATCGAACCTACAAGGTTGAACGCGGACTCTGGATACATATCTACCTCGCCGTCCATAATCATATTGAAGCCGCGAATAGTTTGCTCGATTGGCACCAAAACACCTTTCAAACCCGTGAACTGCTCCGCAACGTGGAACGGTTGGCTCAAAAAACGCTGCACACGGCGGGCGCGACTTACGATAAGTTTATCGTCGTCCGAAAGCTCTTCCAAGCCTAAAATAGCGATAATATCCTGCAATTCGTTATAGCGCTGAAGGATACCTTTCACTCGCTGCGCACAGTTGTAGTGTTCTTCGCCGATAATGTTAGGGTCGAGGATTCGGCTCGTAGAGTCGAGCGGATCCACGGCTGGATAAATTCCCAAAGATGCGATTTTACGATTCAAAACCGTCGTAGCGTCCAAGTGGGCGAAAGTAGTCGCTGGCGCGGGGTCAGTCAAGTCATCGGCAGGCACATAAACTGCCTGAACGGAAGTGATAGAGCCGCGTTTGGTGGAGGTAATTCGCTCCTGCATGAGTCCCATTTCGGTCGCCAAAGTCGGCTGATAACCCACTGCCGACGGCATACGCCCCAACAAAGCGGACACCTCGGAGCCAGCCTGCGTGAAGCGGAAAATATTATCAATGAAAAACAAAATATCACGTCCGCCAGCCGGATCGCTCATGTCGCCGTCGCGGAAATATTCTGCCATCGTAAGCCCAGAAAGTGCTACTCGGGCGCGCGAGCCGGGCGGCTCGTTCATTTGCCCAAACACCAACGTTGCCTGTGATTTTTCTAATTCTTTCATATCTACTTTGCTCAAATCCCAACCGCCAGCTTCCATGCTGTGTTTGAACGCCTCGCCGTAGCGAATTACGTTGGATTCTATCATTTCGCGCAGCAAATCGTTGCCCTCACGAGTCCGCTCACCTACGCCTGCGAACACAGACATTCCCTCATATCCTTTGGCAATATTGTTGATAAGTTCCATAATCAATACTGTTTTTCCGACACCTGCGCCGCCGAAAAGACCAATTTTTCCTCCTTTGGAGTATGGCTCGATAAGGTCAATCACTTTGATACCCGTAAAAAGTACTTCGGACTCGGTAGAAAGTTGGTCGTAAGCTGGTGGATTGCGGTGGATAGGAGCGGCGTTTGCGCCTTTCTTTACCTCGCCGATGCCGTCAATAGCCTGCCCAATTACGTTGAACAAACGTCCTTTCACTGCGTCGCCGACGGGCATAGAGATTGGTTTGCCAGTATCTACGACTTCCATTCCGCGAGTGAGTCCGTCGGTTGCATCCATCGCAACGGCGCGGACACTGTCTTCTCCCAAATGTTGCTGACATTCGAGGATAACTTCTTCTCCGTTTGGTCTTTGGATAGAAAGCGCGCTATAAATTTCGGGAAGTTGTCCATCGGAGGAGAATCTTACATCTACGACGGGTCCGATAATTTGTTTGATACGACCGATATTTGCCATACTTTTTTTAGATAATATAATTGAGAATAATGTATTTTTTTAAAAATCGCTGCAAAGGTAAGCAGCTTTTATGAGAAAATGAAAAATTATGAATGCTTTTTGAATGGTTTTTATGAAAAATATTTTGGCTTCGTATGGCGAAAGGCAACGCCTAACACCTCACTTGCTTTTCAATCCCGCAAAAACTACACAGTATTATTTTTCTTACTGATGTTACGTAGGGATTTTAAATTGATTCATTTAGACTTGATTTTGTGGTAACTTTCTTATCCTTGTTACTTTTTTCCTTGATGAAAAAAGTAACCAAAAAAATCAAGTGCTCTGTATAAATTCTAAAGTTTTTGCTTAAAAATCCCGTCGGCGCGCGAAAAATACT
>JAYUHK010000140.1:0-44110 GCA_043767025.1 Saprospiraceae bacterium
ACTCGTCGGCTCCGCCAGACTTCAAACAGTTTTCGCTTCGCCAGACGATATTTTTGCAAAAACTTGAATTTCTACAAGGCACGTCTGAAAAAGACAGTCGATTGAAAAAATGCTGCCTGAAATTTTAGTAAAAAAATATTCTGCGTAACATGAGTTATTAATTTAAAAAATATAATTTCCAGAGTTTGTTTTAAATTAGGTAGTTCGTCTTTAATTACTGAAAACACAATATCAATATCTACGCCTCTGTAGTCATGAACAATTCTATTTCTCATGTCTTTTATAGCTCTCCATGGAATAGCAGGGTAATCGGTCAATACCTCTTCATCTATTTTATTAGCTTCCTCTCCAATGACTTCCAACATTTTAAGTATTGCATTAAAATGAAGTTGCTCACCAAATTCAAACAAATCTTGTGCATTAGAAAAAGGATTACTATAAAGTTTGGTTTTTGAAATTGCTTCTAATGCTGTTAAGACAAATAATAAATCTTTGTTCATATTAACGGTACGATTTGATTTTTAGCATCAAGAAAAATTACTGGGTTTAAATTTTTAATATTGATTAAATCTACTTTTTTTCCAAGCGAATCTTCGATAAAATACAACAGGTCTGAATATTCTCTAAAAGATAATTTGCTATCACCAGTTGTGTTGTAAATAATATCTACATCACTACTTTTATCCGCTTTGCCTTGTGCGTAACTACCAAAAAGAAGCATACGCTCTATTTTATAATTTTCAAGAAAGTTTGTTTTATTTTCTTGAAAAAACTTAATTATGTTTTCTTTATCCATTATTTTTTTTGATTACTTTTCATTAATTATTGGAAATAATAACGAATATTTGGCTTAATTCTTTTTTGCGGGAATTCCAACATAAGTTCCTTGCTCATTAATATTTTTTACGACCATTGCTCCCATACCAATTATGACATCGTCGCAGATTGTTATGCCTTGTTTTGTAGCGGCTCCGGTGCCGAAGTAAATTCTATTTCCCAAAGTACAAATACCACTGATGTTTACTGACGGTGCAGTAGTAAAAAATTCACCAATAGCGCAATCGTGTCCAACGGTGCTGTTAAGATTTAGTTGGCAGTGACTTCCGATATTAACTTGTGTGGTGACGATACAGCCGGCAGTAACAATTCCTCCCTTTCCTATTGAAGCCCAACGAGATACTGCCGCCCTTGGGTGTACCAACGTAATGTATTCGGTGGAGATAGGAAGTTGCTGGGTAGTCAGCTCTCTCAAACGAATATCTGCAACGCCGATACTCACTTTGTCAGACTCTTTTAGGTCAGAAAATGCTAATACCGGAATATCCATAATGTATTTATCTTTCCATTTTTCGTTAAAAATATGGTCTGGTTCTATGAACGCTCTCACATTTTCAAAAATACCAATCTGGTCTATCAAAAACAACACTTCTCTGGCAAATCCTCCTGTGCCTACGATACAAATATTTTTCATTTATTTATAGTTTTATCATCGAATATTAAGACTGTACAAAAAATAGGTATTCAAAAGAAATTCTACGATTCGTTCACTCGTCTTGCCGTCCCACATTTCTGGTATCGCGCCTTTTTTCCATTTGCCGCTCCATAGCTTTTCAAAAGCAGGAATTAGTGATTGAGGATTGGTGCCAATCAATTCGTTGGTGCCTACGGCGACTGTTTCGTACCGCTCTGTGTTGTCCCTCAATGTCATGCAGGGTATGCCCATCACGGTGGCTTCTTCGGTGATGCCGCCGCTATCGGTGATGACCGCTTTGGAGTGTTGGACTAAATAATTGAACTCAAAATATCCTTGTGGCTCCACGAGGACAATATTTTGGGTATTCATTTTTAACAATTCAATATTTTTTCTTGTCCTCGGGTGGACTGGAAAAATAACGGGAATACCTTTGGAACACAGAATAATGGTGTCAAGATACGCTCTCAACTTGTCGGACTCGTCCACATTGGCGGGTCTGTGGAGAGTAAGCACCAGATATGCGCCTTTTGAAAGTTTGTAATCCGCCCAAAAGGACGGCTCACAAAACTTGTCCCTATTGTGGAGCAAAGTATCAATCATAGTGTTGCCTACGAAATGAATTTTGGCTTCTCCTTGCCCCTCTTTTATGAGATTAGCGTTAGCGTAAGTCGAAGTTGTAAAAAAATGGTCTGCGATAGCGTCCGTGACCAATCGGTTGATTTCTTCTGGCATGGTGCGGTCGCCGCTTCTGATTCCGCCCTCCACGTGGAGTACATCAACATTTAAT
Source organism: Saprospiraceae bacterium (assembly GCA_043767025.1). Classification (GTDB taxonomy): domain Bacteria; phylum Bacteroidota; class Bacteroidia; order Chitinophagales; family Saprospiraceae; genus JAYUHK01. The sequence goes on from JAYUHK010000140.1 coordinate 2,262, forward strand.
TTTTTGGCTACGATAGAACAAGCCAAAGTAGAGGTAACGTCGCCTACCACAAGGATAGCGTCGGCTGCGTTTTGTAAGAGTTCTTTCTCAAACCCAATCATAATAGCCGCCGTTTGCTCTGCTTGGCTTCCGCCGCCTGCCTGAAGATTGTTGTCGGGTGCAGGGATATTTAATTGCTCAAAAAAAGCGGCTGACATATTTTTGTCATAGTGCTGACCAGTATGTATCAGTCTATAATTTATCTTTTTGGAGCTGGACAAGTTGCTTTTCTTTATCGCATGGATTATCGGTGCAATTTTCATAAAATTGGGTCTGGCTCCTGCCACGATGGTCAGATTCATGGTTGTTTTATTAGTTTTTGTAAATGCGATAAATATTCGTGCGCCAGCACAGCTCTGTCAAAGTGAGCTTTTGCATAAGAATATCCATTCAGTCCCAACTGAATAATTGTAGGTTTGTTATCTATAATTTTTTCAATTTGTTGCGCAAATTCGGCGGGATTTTCGGGTTCTACATAGATGCCACAACCAGCTTCTTCCACCAGCGTTCTCGATACTCCGTCTATCAACAAAAATAGTGGGACTTTACAAGCCATATAATCAAAGGTTTTGTTTGAATAAATCGTCTTGAAAGTATCTACTTTTTTTAGCACAGAGGCTCCAAAATCGGACGCAATAATATACTTGAAAACTTCTTTTTTAGGCACAGGGTCAATAAACTGAATGTTGGTGCAGTTTCGTTTTTTGGCTTCTCCGACGAGCATATCTTTTTGCATACCACTTCCTATGAGTACGAACAAAACTTGAGGAATTTTTTCTTGTATCAACTCCGCCGTTTCTATTACCTGTATCAAATGGTTGGCAACTCCGTGAGCGCCGACATAGGTAATTACAAATTTATTTTCCCAGTTATTTTCTTTTCTAAACCGTGTTCTATCGAAGTCTGAATGTAACACTTCGTCGGATAGTTTGAAATCTGCTGCATTAGGAATAAATATTATTTTATCCTTCGGAACGCCTTTTTGGGCAATCAAAGTATCCCTGAACGCAGGAGTCAGGACATTTATCAATTTCGCTTTTCGATAAATAAACGCTTCAAACCAATAAGCAAATTTTATAATAAACTTATTGGTCACTACTCCTGTGTCTATCGCAGACTCGGGCCACAAATCCCTAATCTCAAAAACAAATGGTATTTTTTTTATTTTGGATAATATGTAAGCCGTAATTCCTACGAAAAGCGGCGGCGATGTGACCAAAATAACGTCGTACTTTTCGGTCGCACGGAACAAGCCAGCCCAAACACTCGAAAATACAAACGAAAAATATCCCCAAAGGCGACCAACAAAGCCGCTGTTGTAGGCTTCCGAAACATGACATCTCCACACAAAAACGCCGTCCTGTATTTTTTGGACAAAATACTTACCTTTGTACTCCTGTCGCTTTTCTTTGCCGTTGGCGTGCATCATTCCAGACAAAACCGTAATACGGTGTCCCTCTTCTGACCATTGTTTAGTCATTTCGTTGAATCTTGAGCCGCCCGCATCGTCCAGCTCTAAAAAATATTGGTGGATTAGTAAGATGTTCAAAATGTAAATTTTGTATCGAATATTTTCTCATCGCTTCGCAATTCAGCTTTTGGACATAACAAATCAATCGAGTGTTTTTCCAAATAATAAAGCGACGCTTCTGCTTCAAAAGTTTTGTTGCTGTGTTTTAGGTTGCTATTTTTATTCAAATGAAATCTTGACGTGGAGGATAGAACCGAACTTACTGTATCAATGATTTGGAGGCTGTCTGGACTCAAAATTATTTTTCTCTGATGACTGTTGTTGTTGAAATCTTCGTATTTTCCTTCCCACTCCTGCTCTTGTGCAGAAGTGTGTATCGAGCCGACATAAGAAGGTTTGAGCCATGCGCCGTTCAAAAATCTGCTAATTTTGGGCATTTGCTCTTCGTCGCCAAATTGTATCGTATTGTGAGCTGCGACACTTTTGAAGTTGGCTGTCAGATCGCCACTGTTGTAGGAATAGCTGCCAGTATCCACCAAAACGGGATTTCCATTGACCCACAAATCTATATGAAAAGCATCGTTTCCGGGTCTAAACGTATCTTCTGGAATTTTTAGAAAAACTTTTGCCTTATCATTTCTCAATATCAATATTTGCTGGTCCAAAATTTCTGCGGCGGGAAGGCTTACAGAATGGATTGGGCTGTCAAGCGATGCCAGCCCATATCTCCAATACATCGCTTCACTAACATCTTCACTGTCATAAACTCTTTTTTGCAGCAAAGCGTAAAAAAATAATTGGGTAGAGGGTCTGAAATCTCTATAACCTCGAGAGTGTAGATTTTCAACCATCGCTCCGTCGTTGCTGCCAAAATTTGGGGCATCTCCGTCACTACCAAAAGTCATTTTGTATTGCCACTCTCCGAGTTTTTGTAATCTCTTTTTAATTTTCAAATTAAACTCCTCTTCTCCAAGCAGTTGCATATTGTGAAGTGCAAAACTCAATGTATCCATCACAACTCTGTGATAAGTGACAGAACGCTGCGAAAATGTTCCATCTGGCTGAACCAATTTTAAGATTCTATTTTCTAACAATTTCCGTCCTTTTTTTTGGTATTTCGCAAGATTATCGTTGCTATAATTATTTTTTTGCAGCCATGCAGCGCCGATATAAAGACCTATGGCTTCGCTGCTGCCGTGATTGTTGTCTTGCGCTATGCCGTAGTGTATGTTTCCGTCTATTCTTTTTAAGTGGTCGGCGATGAGATGTAGCAGTGCCTCCGAAGGAGAAAAATATTGGTCTAACAAGAACGCAGCAGTGATTAATTTCATTAATCTAAACGAAGTTTCTTGACCACACTTCCATTGAGGTCCAGTGTTTAGCGGATTTTTTTCGGACCAATCATTCAGAAGTGTATTGATTTTGTCCAAATATTTTTTGTCGCCGCTTACTTTGTAGGCTCTTGCCAAGTCAGTGAGCCAATCAAAACGCGACAATTCCCAAATAATTTTTACATCTCCTGTATTGAAATTAAAATCGCTGTATTCTGTCCAGTGTAGATTGGTTTTTAGCAATGTAGTCTGTTCAAACGGATTATAAAACCAATTAGGGTTAGTGCCTACCGCCTGCTTGTGGTAAGAAAACCATGTAAATATGCCCTTCATAATTTCAATCGCCTTGCTTTGAATTGGTGGTATCCATTGCTTGCGAAAATCCTCTGCGCGGATAGATGGAAAAAAAAATGTGCCTGATAGGGACACACTTTGAGGAAACATTTTTTTTCGAATACCTATTCTCATGGACAGCCTATACCAGAACATATACGCGACATTCCCAAAACCAAGTTTTGGCAAAATGAGGAGTAAATACCAAATTTTTATAGCTTTACCCAAGCGTTGGTTTTTAGACTTTCTATCGCTGCAAAACTCGCCCTTGTTGTGTTAATTATTTCTTCGAAAGGAATAAGAGCTTGTCCGCCTTTTTTGATTGTATTAATCAATAACTCGAATTGAGCTTTGTGTCCCTTGTCTTGCTTGCTCGAATATCCCGAAAAATGCTTCAGCCCGTAGGCTTTGGTTTCTCTAAAATTATCCATGATAATAGTACATTCGTCAAAATATACTTCTAATCTTTCTTTGGAGTAAGACTTGCTACCGTTAGAAAAATAATTGATGACCGCGTTGTCGCCGTTTTCGTATTGTAACAAAATAGAAGCGTTATCGGTATTTTCGGCGGCGTTGATTCCGAGTGAGTTCATGCAGACAGCCTTTACTTTGCTACCCGTAAGATAGGTAATGAGGTCTATAAAGTGGCACGCCTCACCGATGATTCTTCCGCCTCCTACTTCCATATCGTGTACCCACACATTGTTGGGGATAAAGCCGGCATTCATCGTGGCGATTATATTCTTTTGGGAAGACGAGGGAAGTGCATTTTTTATTTTTTGAATGTGTGGAGAAAATCGTCTGTTGAAACCAACTATGACATTCTTTTGACTCTCACTTTGAGCGTTTAATATTTGTTGGAGTTCGTCCTCATTCAGTGCCAACGGCTTTTCTACAAAAACGTTTTTGCCTACTTTGAGTGCTTCGACGGTCATCGAAGCGTGAAGATTGTGCCTCGTAGCAATCATCACTAAATCAACTTCGCTGTCACGCAGTACATCTTGATAGCTGGAGGAACTGTATGCAATCTTATATTTGGAGGCAAGAGTTTGGGCAGTAAGCCCGCTTTTGCTGACTATGTATTTGATGTCTGCACTTGCCAAGAGTGGGAGCATGGTCATTTTAGTAAAATTCCCTGCGCCAATTATTCCAATTATTCCTTTGGAGGACGAAAACGGCTTCGAGCCTACTTTTACTTTCGTCGCGGGCGAACTATTATCGTCGTAAACTAAAATACTTGCTATAGACTTGCTGCTACCGATTTGGGCGTATATTTTTTGATAATCTTCAAGGCGTACTTTTTCAGTTATCAATTCCTCCACCTTCAGTTTTTTATTGCTGATTGCTTGAAGTATGGTTTCAAAATTTCTTTTCTCTGTCCATCTTACGAAAGCCAGAGGGTAATCAATGCCCCGCTGTTCGTAATTTTCGTCGTATCTTCCCGGACCGTAGCTGCAAGAAACCTGAAACGACAATTCTTTTTCATAAAATTCTGCGCGCTGAAGGTGCAACCCTATCACTCCTACCAAGACGATTCTCCCTCGTTTTCTGCACATTCTGGCGGCTTGAGATATAATCTCGTCCGTCTTTGCGGAGGCAGTAATGACCACTCCGTCTGCACCAATGTTGTTGGTAATAGTATTGACATATTTCACTGCGTCGCCGCTCTGCGAATTAAAAGTATGAACGCCTTTGCGGGCAGCAATATCTAATTTTTGGGCATCTATATCCAAGCCGATAACCTTACAGCCGTTGGCTATCAATAATTCTGCGGTGATGAGTCCGATGAGTCCAAGTCCCACGACGACCACAGTTTCGCCAAGAGTGGGATTGAGAAGTCTTATTCCTTGCAGTCCTATGGCACCTATCACAGTGAATGTTGCTGCTTCATCGCTTACATCGTCGGGAATGTGGGCGCACAGATTTTGAGGAACGCATACAAATTCCGCATGGTTTCCGTTGGAAGCGACTCTATCGCCGATTTTAAAATCGGTCACTCCCCTACCTACTGCGAGTACCTTGCCTACGTTGCAATAGCCGAGCGGCAGAGGTTGTTCGAGTTTGTTGAAGACCGCTTCCAATGTGGGCATCAAGCCGTCCGATTTGATTTTGTCCAACACTTGCTTGACTTTGTCGGGTTGCTGTCGAGCTTTGGAAATAAGGCTTGACTTACCGAACTCTACCAACATTCGCTCTGTACCCAATGACACGAGCGAGCGGGTGGTACGGATTAGGATTTGTCCAGACTGTACTTCTGGAGCGGGAAGTTCTTCGAGGATAGTATTGCCAGACTTAAAAGATTGGATTATTTGTTTCATGCAGTTTAGTTGGTCTTTATATTCTTAATCAACATCTTTTTAGTTCTGTCGTCAATTTGTTTGCCGTTGTATCCCTTGAACACGCAATCAATGACCTCTGTTTTGCTGGATTTTTGGATATTCATTATTCCTGCTTTAGCAATTTTTTTGTCCTGATTGTTTTCAAAGTAAAGATTTTTCAAAATTACGTTTTGCGCATTTTCGTGAATTATCATTTCGTTGGGGGACGCGTTATTGATAAATTTACCGTTTTCGAGGGTAATATTTTTTCCCATCACCCAAACTGGATATTCGTCTTCTGCTGAAGCATTTTTGATGGTAAAATTTTTTAAGATGGTGCTGCCTTCTCCCATTCTTACGCTTGCGATATTTCGACCTTTGGAGTCTATCATCAGGGAGTCTATGTCGGTGTTTGCTTTATAAATCTGGAGTCCGACTCGGCATCCTTCGAGGGTAATATTTTTTCCTACGAAATTGGTTTGACCGCCCAATGACATACCGTTGCCTTTGGCATTTTTGATTACCATGTTGCGGACGGTGATGGTTTTGCCGGGCGCGTCGGAATTGATAAAAAAGCCGTTGTTACTGGATTCTTCTATGACAACGTTGCTCAACTGCAAATCCCAATAGCCTGCGGTTTTAATACCATAAAACGAACCTTTGGAAACAATATTTTTGGCGGAGCCTTTCCATTCGTATCCGGGGCGACAGGCGTAAGGAGCTTCGTCGTACTTGTACCCACTAAAATCAATCGAATAGGCATCGTCTTTGATAGATGTAAATCCGTCCAAGTAAAATTCGCTTTCTACGCCTTTATTTTCGGTATTGACTATCCCAATGCCGTGATTTCCACAATGCTCCGTGTAAATATTGAAAAACTCATTGTACCTCGCTTGGGTATGAAATCCGCCACCGCCCATATTTTTGGCTACGGCGTTGCGAAGGATAAATCTTTTGATGACAGACCCGGGTCTTTCAAAAGCGACGACTCCCGGATTTTCGATTTTGTGCTTATCTCTATTTCCTTCGATGTTGATACCGTCAATTTCTATAGACTTTATTGTGCTTCCTGTGCGGGTCGAAATCCCGAGTACTGCTGGCTTGATGTAGTCAGTAGGCTGGCGCGGAGATACGACCAACCTCGCCCTTTTATGAAATAAAATTTTGGCTGGATATTTTTCATCACTGACTCTCAACATCGCCGTAACGTCCGTTTTGGATTCGAGCAAATAATCGCCTTCGGGAAAATATACGTTGCCTCCAGTGTTGAGCGCATTTTGAATAGCTGCTCGGTCGTCATTTCGTCCGTCGCCTTTTGCACCCATATTTTTGACGGAGATATAGTCTGTGTCGCCAATTCTTATCAAGGATTTGAGCGATTGTTGGCAGCCCAATAATAAAAAGACGTTGAAAATAATTAATTTTTTCATGTGGGAATGTTCGTAAATCGGGATATTTCGGATTCTGAAGGGTTGCAGTAGGCTCTACTTTTTTATCAGTTACACAAGGCGAGTGTAAGTGACCGTATACTATTCGTTTTCAGTTATTCAGTCGAATTATTTATAAATAACGAATGGATAGCTAACAATGCCCAAATAGAGTAAGAAGCATCTACTTTTCCAGTTTGATTTTCTTCAATTAATTTCCAAACGGCTTCATAATCAAATATACCAACTTGACTTATATTCTGTGCGCTTAAATAATTCTTTAGCATAGGTTGTAAGTCATCAGTTATCCACTCTCTTACGGGAGCGCCGAAGCCAGTTTTTGGTCTATAAATAACATCGTGTGGCAGGTAACGTTCTGCAACTTTCTTTAGCAAATATTTTGTTTCAACTCCTTTCATTTTTAATTTTGGAGGAATACGGGTACTAAATTCGACCAGTTCAATATCTAAAAAAGGGACTCTTACTTCTACGCCGTAAGCCATTGACATTTTGTCTGTATAATTTAGATTGTGGTCAGTTAGAAAATACTTTATGTCCCAAAAGAGCAGCTTATTCAAAGATGATTTTTCGTTGGGGATATTATTGAGTTTTGAAACTAAATATTTTGACGGTTCAAATTCTAAATCATGCTTAAATAGTCCTTTCACGACATCAGAGTCGAGCCAACCATAGAGTGAAGCAAGTTGCTTTTGGTCGTCAGATTCTTTAAATTGAGAAAACATTTTTGCAATCCTTCTTGTAGTAGCATTAGATTTTGGAAGTAACTTTGCGATAGAGTATATAATTTTTTTTAGAGGTTGTGGTATCCAAGCAAGTTTATCCTTGTAATACAAAGACTGGTGCCGTCTGTATCCAGAAAATAAATCGTCCCCAGCTGTACCGCCTAACAATACGATTACGCCCAACTCTCTGGCTCTTTTACAAATATTCATTACATTTAGAGGTGCAGCATCTGCTTGAGGCTCGTCCAAATGGTAAACCATTTTGTCAAAGTCCCGAAGAATATCTATATCGGCTCGTATTATTTCGAGATCAACGTCTAAATATTGTGCAACTTTTTTGGCGTAGGGTAAGTCCTCTACAAATCCTTCTCCGTCGCCATTCGTAGCAGCGTCAATCGTAAAACATAAAATCCTTTTATTGGGATTCAATTTTTTAGCAATGGCAACGATAAGACTAGAATCAAGCCCGCCAGATAGAAAAAAACCAACAGGAACGTCCGAAAGCAGTTGCCTTGACACTGCCTTTGTCAAGCGTTCCTCTAATTCATCGATCCATTCTTCTTCTGTTTTTTGCGCATATTCTCCTTTGAATGGAAGTTCGTAGTATTTTGTAAATTTCAGGTTTTTATTATCCGCAAGGTCAATGGTAATGTAATGTCCTGGTAATAGTTTTTTTACGGCAGTATAAGGAGTGTCTTCACCCGGCGACCATAAAAAGTACAAATAATTGGCTAAAGCATTTTCATTGACGGCATTGTCAAAATGTAAATGTTTTCTTATTGCTTTTATTTCACTACTGAAACATACATCAGTTCCGCATTGCGCATAATAAAGCGGTTTTATACCAAAATGGTCTCTAACAATATAGACTTTATGTTGCTCCATATCATAAATGACGGCTGCAAAAATTCCATTTAGTTTATTAAAAATAACAGGACCATACTCTGCAAAAGCATATAAAAGCGTTTCAGTATCACCCGTTGATTTGAATGTGTACTTATGACTAATTTCTTCCCTTATCTCCTTGTGGTTATAAATTTCTCCATTTAAGATTATGATATACTTTCCATCTTCGGACACCATAGGCTGATGACCTGAAGGCGACAAATCTTGAATAGACAACCGTAAATGACCAAGACTGACGTGCTCACTCTGATAGAAACCTCTACTATCTGGACCTCTGTGGGCTATAGAATCCATCATAGAAACAAGGTTTGGCGTTGGAGAGTTGTGAACAATCGCTATAATGCCACACATAGATAGTTTTTAGTTTTTAGTTTTTAGTCGTATAAGTAACAGACACTGTCAGTTACCAACAATTTTTTAAAATTCGACAATCCCGAAAGCAACTAAATCTTTTGGGGATACACTTGTTGGAAAATTTCTTTAAAACTCGCGACAGCAATTTCTATACTGTTTCTTGCTATTGTTATTCTTTTAGCTTCATTTCCTATAGCTTTTCTAAAATTACCGTCCATTAGCTTTTCAATTTGTGCGACTAAATCGGATACATTCCCCGCTTCAAAAAGTAAACCATTTTTTTCATGGACAATGATATCTGGAATTGACCCGACGGTGGTTGCTACACAAGCCTTACCAGATGCCATTGCCTCCATTAATGAGTTTGGATATCCTTCATAATGAGAAGGCAGCACATAAATATCTGCCACCCGTAGAAGTTCAAGTTTTTTGTCGCTTTTGACCCAACTATAAAAAGTAAACTCGTCTTCCATACCGTTGTCAGATACGGCTTGGCGAGCTTCGTCCATTGCCAGCCCGTCCCCCGCAATATCAAAATGTATTTTAATATTTTTTTCTTTTAATCTTAAAGCTGCCTCTATTAACTCAAAAATTCCTTTGTTTTTATCAACCCACGAAAGAAATAATAATCTAATGGAATTGTTTTTTTCTTTATTTTGGGACACAAGTTCATAATTTTTGGTGTTTACCCAGTTGTGTATTACCTTATAAATATTGGCTTTTGGGTTGTAAATTTTTGAAAAAAAATCTCGCCAAATTTCACTCTGACATATTACAAAGTCACAGTTTGATAATACAAGCGGGATATATTTTCTCATAAATGCAGAATTTTTGACATCGTCCACGATTATCCCTGACCGAGGAGCTAAAATAGTTTTTTTGCGAAATGCTTTTGCGATAATGACCATCATTCCTTTTTCTACAAAACTATAACCATCGGCTGTAAATATCAACGCTATATCTATTTTTTTAAACAAAATGCAATAGATGAATTTCAATAATCTTCTTGCAGCTTTCAACAATCGATCGAACAACGGTGCGAGCTTGTTTGAGTCTGCGGTCGAATCAATAAGTATCCATTCTACATCTTTCGAAATATCTGATTCTATCAATGACCCACAAGCAAACATTTGTCCTCCTACACTACCGTCTTTTGCTTGCTGCTTAAAAGAACCAACAAATATTATTTTCATTCCAATTTTTTGACATTGTTACCCCACACAAGCCCCTCTCCCAAGATGGTATCTGTAAGCACGACGACATGGCTCTGCCCCAACTTGTTAGATATAAGCCTTACCTTGTCCATAGCATGAAAATCTTTAGCTCCGCACAAAAAAACGATTTTAGTCATTTTTACTTCCCAACAGTTTTTTATGAATGATTAGGTCATCTTCTTCAAATCTCTTTTTTATAAATCTGGCTGGAACTCCTGCATATATGCTGTAATCTTCTATATCTTTATTGACCAAGCTGCCCGCAGCGATAATCGAACCCGTCCCAATCGTGACTCCTTTGAGGATAATGACTCCTGTACCTACCCAAACGTCGTCCTTGATAGTCACCTCCAAATCATCGTGGGGGCGTTTGTCATTTATATCAAACATATATTCTCCGAGCAAAGAGGTATTGTGGTCGCCGCCCATGATAGTAACATTGGGACCAAACATTACTTTATTCCCGATTGTTATCCCGCTTTCGGTAGCCGAAAAAATAGCATTGTGTCCTATGAATACATCATCGCCAACTTTCATAGTGCTGTACGAAAAATGGTCGTTGGGGTCAAAAATAAAATTCTTACCGTGCTTTTTGAAAAGCGGTAAGTACAGATACATCAAGGCTCGCTTATATATTTTTTTTGCTAAAAAATTTAACTTGCTAATGTAATAAATCACAGTTCGATTAATGATATGTATTGTTTGACGAAATTATCTACGCCAAATAATTCGTCTGCTTTGGACTTACAATTTTTTTTCATTTCGGCATATCTTTCAGACGAAAGCTGCTCCATTTTATTTATTTTTTCTGCCAAATCAAACGGGTCTTTTGGGTTAAATAAAAAACCTGTCTTGTTGTCTTCAATCAACAGTGGGTGGTCTAACGTGTCACTGACCAAACAAGGCAATCCCTCTGCCATTGCCTCGCAAACTACATTGGGCAAGCCTTCTGTTTGAGAGGCTAAAATTAACGCTTTGTGGGTTCGGTATTCATGAGTGATTTCTTGGGTCGGCACTGTCCATTTCCATTGGCTTTCTAATTGGTACTGCTCGAGTAAGCGGTTCATTTGTTCTAAATACAAACGCCTGTCCTCCAGATGGAATACCTGCTGCCCAATCCAATTAATTTTTATTTTTTTGTTTTTTTCTGCCAATAGTTTGAGTGCTTCAATAACTAATAGCCCGTTTTTGGCGGGTCCTATGCTACCTATGACCAAGTAATCGTCTTTTGTTGAAAGGTCTTTAAGGGGTGGTTCAGATTTTTCGACTGCATTGTATATTGTGTGCCATTTGTCTTTTTGTCGTGGGAATCTGCTGTTCCAATTTTTTCTCTCGTGGTGAGAGTTCGCAACGATTGAATCCGAAAGATGGTTACAAAATCTTAATTTCAGCAGACTCAAATAACTTCTGCTTTCAAAATCTGTACTCGACCTATAGGAAATAAATAACCTCCTTCGAGTTAAAATTTTTGCAGCTACGCTGGCAAAAAAATTGGGGGTTTCGAGAAAGGAAATTACGACATCGATTTTTTTTGCTACGATAGTCTTTCGTAAAAACAATATTACGCCGATTCCGAGTTTTGAAGTTTTTTGGTGGTAGATTATCTCTACTTTGGTGTCTTTGAGCCTATAAGCAAAAAAATCACTGGGGTGATACACCAACAACGACACGTTGTAGCCGTTTTCGCTCAATCCTTTTGCCAAGGTTGTAATTTGGTTCTGCGCGCCTCCCGAGCCGAGGTCGTCTATGACCAATAAAAGGTTTTTATTCACTTTACAACTGTACTTTATATTCTTCCAACCAGATGCAGAGGTTCAATACTTTCCAGAGCATAAAAGAGTTATTGGCTTTTTGCTCCACATAATCGGCATACAATTTTTCTATGTAGATGTAGTCAAAAATATTGAGCGAAACAATATAAGGCGAATAAACCCTTTCTTTAAAAAATAGCGCGAGCGGTTCTTTTAGCCAGTTGCCATAGGGAACGCCGAAGCCTTTTTTGGGCGCGTTGAGGACGAAATCGGGAACGATATTTTTTAACGCTTTTTTGAGTAAGTATTTTTTAGTTCCATTTTTTAGTTTTAGCGCAGCTGGAATCTTCATTGCGAAGGAAGTGAGTTCATTGTCCAAAAAAGGTACGCGGATTTCTATTCCGTTTGCCATCGTGCTTTTATCTACCTTCTCCAAGAACTGCTCGGGAAGGACAGTTTTCATATTGATATAAAATAATTTGTCGTTGATAGTCAAGCCTTCCAGACTATCCCCCAACTGTCGGTAGTACGCGAATGGGTCGGCATCTAATTTACTTTGTACAGCTTTGCTAAAAATATGTAGTGGTTGAGTAGCTTTAGTTTCCATCGTAGAAAGCAATGCTATCAGATGTCCATCGTTTTTTTTGTTCAGAATATCATAGAATCTGCTGACTTGTTGTTTCATCGGGGTTGAGAAGTTTAGAAACTCAAGCGGTTTCAAAATATTGGCAGCCAATTTGTAAGTATTTTTTCTATTCAATATTTCATACGCATTGTATCCGCCAAACAATTCGTCGCCGCCATCTCCTTGCAGAATAACTTTACAGGTATGGTTCAGCTCTTTGGTCATCAAAAAAAGTGGGATATTGGCTGCGTCGCTGAAAGGCTCATCGTGATGATGCACTAATTGGACGATAAGGTCGGATATATTTTGCCCTTTTATGTGTATTTCGTGATGTTCTGTCCCGAGCTGTTGAGAAGTTTTTTTGGCGATATTCATTTCGTCCTGTCCGTCGTAGTAGTCAAAGCCCGCCGTATAAGTGTTCAATTTGCCTGAATAATATTTGGACGCTATGGAAGCTATCGCTGTGGAATCCACGCCGCCACTCAAAAAAACGCCAATCGGCACATCGCTCATCAGTTGGCGTTTTACTGCATTTTCGAGCAGTTGAGTTGTTTTTGCGATAATATTTTTTTCGTCCTTAAACTCCGACGCATTGCAATCAGCAGTTTCTAACTCGTGGTAAGTGTGATTGCTTACTTCAGAATTGGATAAATCTACAGAAAGATAACAACTTGGACTAACTTTGAAAATATCTTCGTAAAGTGTAAAGTTATTCATGCTATACCCGTAGTACAGAAATTCGTGCAGCGATTGGTAATTTAACTTTGGCGACACGTTGCACTTTAAAATGCCTTTTATTTCTGAAGAAACAATCAGCCGCTCTGCGTCCCTAAAATAATAGAGTGGTTTTACGCCCAATCTATCTCTGGCGATAAGAACTTTATTTTTTTTAATGTCGTGGATAACGATTGAAAAAATGCCATTCAATTTTTCAAATAGGTCTTCTCCCCACTTATCGTATCCATAAAGAATTGTTTCGGTGTCCGAAGTGCCTTTAAAATTATATGCTGAAAGTTCTTTTTTTAGTTCGGTGTGGTTGTAGATTTCGCCATTGAAAACTATATTATTTTCATTTTCAGCATCGTACATTGGTTGATTGCCTGTTTCGGACAAATCAAGAATACTCAAACGCCTTTGAGCCAAACCGACATTTTTTTTCACGCTGTAATCACTAAAGTCAGGACCTCTGTAGGCTATACTTTCATTCATAGCCAATAAGACGCTCGGGAGAGTCGCAAGTTTTTTATTTGAAAAATCTATATATCCATTGATGCCACACATACTTTAAATCGGATTTTCGATGAACGAAATGCCCTTATATTCAATAGACATTTGAGAAATAATATTTTCTACTTCGGCATATTTTTTGACCCCACCGTTTTCGTGGTTGTAGCTCAAATCGTCTATGAAAACTATTTTTTTGTTATTTTGCTGCAAATATTTCAGATAAGGAATTTTGTGCGCGGCTGACTGGACAAAAAAAACATCGGTAAGATTGTCGAATATGTTATTTGTTGTGAGCCACTGAATGGTTGGTTTTTTTATCCTAAAATCTCTTGCTGTGAGGTAGATTACTTTTTCTTGGTGGCTGATAAGATTTTTTACATATTTTATCATGCCTGCTCTTGGAGTCGGGTTGCTGTGGTTCGGAGGATTTCCTAACTCGCTGACCGTGAGCGTATTGTCAATATCAATGACATAGATGACGTTATAATTTTTTAGCCTTTTCAACAAAACGGACTGGGGGATTTTCCAGACGGTAAAGGCTATCCCAAAGAGCATTTTTTTTAACTTGCTCATAGTGATTTTAAGGCACTTATGATTTTTAGATTTTCTTCAAACGTACGACTTGCGACCCTTATAAACTCTCCGTCCAACCCAATCTTATCGCTACAATCTCTCACATACACCCCCGACTGGACGAGCAGCTCCAAAGTGAAGTCAAAAGACGATTTGCCATTTGTTATTTCTATCAGCGCAAAGTTCGCTCTGGACGGATAGGACTTGACATTGTGGAGGCTGTTTATTTCTGTCAAGAACATCAAAGTGTTCATAATGTATTTTTTTCTTACCACTTCGTAGGCGTTTTGAAATTCTCTATCGCTATATACTTTGAAAAAATAATCCGCCAGCCCCGACACATTCCAAAGATAGCCGTTGGAGAGCAGCGCGTTTATTCTCTCCTTCGACATCACGCCATATCCCGCTCTGATGCCTGCTATCCCAAAATCTTTGGACATAGATTTTACGATACAAAGATTAGGATAGGTTTTGATGAGTTCTTCGTTAGACACCTGAAACAGCTCCACGCTTTCGTAGGCAAAGTGAATAAAACTTTCATCTACTATCAACGTGTCCAAGCCTTTAAGCTCCGTGATGAGATAGTTCATTTCCTCTGTCGTGAGGTATGCGCCGTTAGGATTGTTGGGATTTATTAATACCGCATTGTTTATTTTATTGTCTTTCACGAATTTGACGTATTCGTGTATGTCCAATTTGAAGTTGTCTTCTTTTTTTAGGTAAAAATAATGCACTTTCGTATCTTGCAAAGCGAACTCGTAGTAAGACGAAAAGGTCGGCAATATCACGGCTATCGAACCTTTGACGTATCTGTGCATAATGGCTTGAATTACTTCTATTGCGCCGTTGCCGACGAATATATTTTCTGCTGGTATCGCCGTAGCCTTCGAGATATACTTTCTGACATCATATACTTGGGGCGGATAAAACTCCAAAATATCTCTCAGCTTGCCCGTCTTGATGAGGTCATTTTCCATGTGCTTGATAAACAACTCGGTAGCGTAAGGATTGGAAAGAAAGCAGGCATCTACCTCAACTTTCAGTTCCGGAATCTCTTTGAGCAAAGTAGAAATACTCGGGCTGTGCGACCCGCTTTCTTCTTTGAGAAACTTTATCTTGTCTGTTATACTCAACTTATTTTCTAAAACTTCTAACATTTTTTTTACTAATTTATATATTGTTTTATCAATTTTGTTTTTAACTCGAACACCAAATCAATGTACTGTTTGTAGTAAACGTCTTTTCCAAAGATAGCTTTCTTGAACGTCGAGTAAGACTTATTTTTCCATTTTTCGCTTGGCGCAGGATTGGGCATATAGGACGGGCTGACTTCGAGGATAAGCGGCGGCGTATCCAAATCATCGTTTAGCCAAGTCACATCAAAGGCTCCTGTGCGGATATTAAGTTTTTTATATTGGTCAAACAAAAAAGGCATCCATTGGGTTGGCAGACTCTCAAAATCCACCGAAGAGCCATGTCCTGTAGAAGTTGGCGACCATTCTGCGCTGTTATTTATCCTCCAATAATGCAGCACTAATTCGTCACCGATATAGATGAGCCGCAGGTCGCGCCGCATATCTATCCAATATTGGATTAGATATTCTGCATGTGTTGTTTCGCTGACAACGGAGTTGTATTCGGCTTCGGTATTGATTTTGATGATGCCAGTAGAACCTGAAGAATGAGCTGGCTTGAGCAACACCGGAAATCGCAGTTCCGACGCTTTGGGGGGCTTTGTATCTGCATCTACACAGTAAGTGACAGGATTGGGCAAGCCTAATTTATCAAATTGCTGGTGCATATATATTTTGTTCTCCCAAAAAACGCTGTTGGAGAGTTCGGGAATCAGGGTGTTGTTGTTTGCGATTAATTTTTTTGAAAAATTAAAAAAAGAATCTGCATAATTCAATCCTGAATACACATCAAACAAGTCAGAGATATTAAAAATCACCGTTTTTTCACTGACCTCCAATAATTTGTCAGCTCCCAACACCAACCTAAAAGCTGTGTTGGATTGTATCATTGCATTGAGCAGCGCGAAGTCGTTTTCTAATATCGCACCAGAAAGATAGCCTCTAATTCTTTTGGGGTAAGGAGAGCAAACCAATACTACATACTTGCTGTCTGAATTGAGCAACCTGAACAGAGCAATCCAGTTGATTTTTGAAATCAAATAACTTAAAAATAAAATTTTTCTAATGACTTTCATAAAACGCTACCTTACTTTTTTTTGACTAAAAACAATATTGCTACCGTTATCAGGATATTATCCATTTTTTCGTCCAATCCGTTGTGGCTTCCCAAGTTTTGCAAAGCCCAAATAGAAATCATACCGATACTAAAAAAACCATAAATAGGATTGATAAAAAACGATTTGTAAGCTACATACCCGATGAGTGTGAGGTACAAAATAAATACAAATACACCACTGTTGCCAAAGATGAGAATGAATGTGTTGTGGCAGCCGTAGTTGTAGCCAGTAGATGCCGGAAACTTCTCACAGAAGCCCAAACCGCTCCCGATGAGGGGATGCTCGATGATGTTATCTATTCCGATTTTGTAAACCTGCGCTCTATCGGAGGTGTTTTCTGCCGTCACTTTGCCCTTAAACACCAAATCAACCATGCCTAATATTTTTTGGGATTGTCCATAATCGGTGTAGGTAGATAAAATATCTTCAAAGTTATTTACCAAATAAACGACGCTCAAAATAGGCAATCCAGCTATAAATAAGTATTTTCGTCGAGCATTTTTATTTATTTTTAATAGTTTGATACTGAACCACACCACGCTCAATATCAGAATAAACGCCGATGTTATTATTGCGCTGCGCGAAAGGCTCAAAAAAGAAACATACAAGCCCATAATCAAAACCGCAGCTTTGAGAAGCATATATCCCTTGTATTCATAGATAGAATAAATTGCCATCACGACGCACACATTGGATACCAGTCCAAGTCCGTTGGGATTGCTAAACACTCCCATCACTCGCCCAAACTCGTCGCCAGTGACAGAAACAATCCCCGACATACCCTGATAAACGGCGTATCCGCAGGACAATACGACAGGTATAAAAATTGAATAAAAAACAAATTTTTTCTTGTCCTCTATCACTATCCTATTGTAAACGAACTGATGAACAGAAAAAATAATCATCATACTCGTTACTATTTGCTGAAGAATATCATACATATCCACTTCAAATATAGTATTGAGATTCAGTCCTCTGGCGATAGAGCCTATCAAAGTATAAAAAAAATAAAGCAGGTACAGCAACTTGACACCCACAGGATTGAAAGACTCGTAAGAAATCTTCACACCCGCAAGCATCAAAAAACAACAAAGCAAAATCAAAGGAGAACCAAACTGACTGACTCCCGACAGCTGATAAACTATACTACTCAAACTCAAAAAAATAGTCATCATCAGCGTAAAAAAAGCAACGTTGGCGAGCTTTGTCTTATTCATTATCTGTTGGGAAGTAGTCTGAACAAGTAAATAACGAATGCCAGTGGAGCCGTAAAAATGAAGAGAAGTTTGGCGGAGATTCGGCGGAGATTGGCGTAAGATTCGGGAACACTCTTATTCAGCACACTGTAAGCTCCGTAGAGTGACGCTATTTTTATAAAAAATAAAGGGTCTTTGCTAAAAAAATTCATATCCTCATTCAGGATAGATTCGCCTCCGATTAAATTTCTCCCTATTTTAGAAGATGCTGGTTTTTTGCTGTACGTCAAAGAGTTGGGGTCTTGCTCTACAAAATATATCCTTGTAGCTTTGTTGTAAAAACGCAACTTGTGATTTTGGGACATCGCCTTCCAAATAATTCCCTCTGGATACAAGCCGATATGATTTTCTTTGAATAAAAACTGCCGATGCAAATCCGTTCTTACCATACACCACGACTCTGCTCTAAAATTATAAACATAAAATGCTTCGCTCATAGACGCGTCCAATGGTTCAAAAGCCAGCGTGTCGCTGTATCTGTTACCAAGATTATCGCTGCAGCAGGCTCGTATGCCACAATACTCGTTTCTTTCGTGCGCTGGAATACTCCACCATCCGTCCATAAAAAACTGAAGTGCATCTTCTGTAAAAGCATCGTCGCTGTCTGCGACCACAAAAAAATATCTGGTAGCAAGCTCAAGAGCTTTGTTGGTAGCGTTGTGTTTTCCTTTATTTTTCTCGAATTTATGGAAGATGACAGGAAAAGGTGCTTGCTTTTGGTACTGCTCTACTACCTCCACGATATTGTCTTCGGAGCCATCGTCTATGATGACCCACTCGAAGTCTTTATAAGTCTGAGCCAATAGGCTATCCCAAACCCTATGAAGTTTATCGGCTCTGTTGAAGGTAGGCGTAAAAACTGAAATCATATAAGTAGTTATAAGTTTTTAGTTTTTAATTTTGAGTCATCATAAACTATTCAAAATCAACGAATTATGTCGAATATTAAATATCATCTATTTAAGTGTAAGAACTTAACAGCAAAAGTAAGTCGAAAAAAATGTTTGATCATTTTAGAAGACACATCAAAGTAATTGTACAATTTTTTACTTGAAATACTAAAAACTGTCTTGTAAGTCAGCGGAAATTGGAAAAGCAGCCATTTTAGTTTTGTGGACAAGGGAATGAATCTAGCATTTTCAACAAAATCGTCAAGATAGACAGTGTTCTCCAAAAAGTCCAAATAACTTCCATTGCCGCTCGTGTGATTGTGCCCTACTCGCCAAAACGCTACTTTATTGGGGCGATACAAAGCTCCAAAGTTGAGAACTAACCGCATAAAGGAGGTAGTATCTATTCCAAAAATATCCAGATTGTAGTAATTATTTTCCCTTGCATAATTTATCGGAGAAAGGATTGATGCGTGACCAAACCGAAAACCATCTTTTGAAATTTGTTTCAACAAAAACTCGTTTGGAGAGTAGTATTTGGCTTGACTGTCGTACTCATTTTTTTCATTTTCGTCGCTTGTGGTTATTGCTATGTAAGGCACCAAACTTCCGTGTGCCTGAATGTCTTGCATAGCTCTACTCACAAACTGATCGTCTATAAAATAGTCATCGCCGTCGAGGTTCAAATAATAATCTCCGTCGGAAAGCTCGTAAAGCAACTTTCTGTAGTTTTTTACTCTACCTAAGTTGGGGGAGTTTCTGTTGATTTTGATTTTAGAATTTTCTTTATACTTTTCTACAAGCAATTCGTAAGAGCCGTCGGTTGAGTTATCGTCTGAAATGATAAATTCGATATTTTGATAATCTTGCTTTAAGGCACTTTCCACCGCCTCAAAGATGTATTCTTTTTGATTGTATGTAGGAATACCGATACAAACTTTTAAACTGTCTATCATTTTTGAGCTATGACAATGTACTGAATTGTAAAATATCTTTTAGTGATTGGACTTGTTAGTTTTAGTAAAAAATTAATCCATTTTCTATTAAAATCAACGTGTTTGTTGGTGATAGAAAGAATATTTATACTTTTGAAAAGTTGCTTTATGGTGTGTTTAGAAAACCATCGTATGTGAGTAGAGTCCATTATTCCTCCATTAGGATTGTATTCAAACTTATCAAATATTATTCGATAAATAACTTCGTAATAAGCTACATTGGGAATACTTGCTATCACAAAACCGCCGTCATTCAGCTTATCTATAGCTTGACTGACGATACTCCAAGGGTCGTACAAATGCTCAAGCACGTCCATGAACAAAACTGCATCAAACTTTTCATCTTTTAGTTGAGTGTCTAAAATATCTTCTGCTTTTCCGCTGTAGCAATAATCTATATTTTTATTGGCTTCTTGGGCGGCACTGTCCACATATTCAATACCTATGTATTCATTGAGCTGATATTTATCTTTGATGACTTTTCCGGTTGTGGCTCCGCCGCACCCTATTTCGAGAAAACGCATTCCTTTAAATTGAGTATCGCTAAATTTTTTGGACATCTCATCTAAAATGTCACTTCTTAAATGTGAAAAATAAAATTCGGATTTTTCTGTGTAATCGTTTTGCATTTTAATACAACTTGGGGAGAAATAATTTAGCCTTTGAATATAAAGCCATTACGATGTATAACTCAACTACTATGATAGAAGCCAACGCTCCGTATATTTTAAAATAAGGTACCCATAAAATTAAAGTGACAATAGACAGCACGGACGACAGTATCATAATCTTACTATAATCTCGCTCCATTTTTTTTGCCAACAGTATTAAATACGGCATGACGTTGAACAAGGTAATAATAGGTACTAAAAATAAAATTTCAGCAAAAAAGAAGTGTTCAAATTGTGCGTTGGCGTCGAAATATCTAATGACATAGGGTATCAAAAAAGTACACAACACTACTCCCGAAATAAACACTATTGCGTAGGGCAAAAATATTTTTTTTACGATATTATGGATACTTACTTCACTCTTGTCTTGAGCCGCAATACTCACTCTTGGATAGACAGAGGCAGAAAAAACAGTAAGTCCAAGTTTGGAAACCGACGCAATTTTTTGTCCCAGTGAGTATATCCCTAATAAATAATCTGAAATAAAGAATTTTAATACTATCGTAGAAAAATAAGACGATGCAGTAAGCGATGCGTTGGAATAAAATATTTTCACATTTTCAGCAAGCTGTTTTTTTACATTTTCTGACATTCCCACTGCTTTGATACTAAACTTATATTTGCTGGCTGCAACGCAAATTAAAATCACTGACGTAAAAAACATACAAGTACCCTGAAAAAAAAGTACTTTCGTAAAGTCTGTTTTTTCATTAAGAAAGAAAAAGAGTAGTGTTCCGTAGCACAAATTTAATATTACCGCTCCCAACACTAAATATTGATTTTTTTCTACGCCCAAAAAAAACCAATTCGGGTAGAATGTTTTACCCACCAACAACATTAATGCAAGTAAATACAATTCCTTATCCGATGTAAAAAATACTGCTATTGAGTAAAATAACAAAATAACAGCCAGTAAAAATAATTTACTCCAAAGAACCGTACTAAAAATTACGCCCAACTCTCCAGGATTAGCTTTATTGACAGAAACATCTCTCACGGAAGAGATATTAAATCCCCAGTCTGTCACAACAGCCAAAGTCAGTATAATAGCTTGAAGAAAAGAAATATTGCCATACGACTCAAATCCTACTTTTTTTATTATGTAGGGAGTTATCGCCAACGGAAAAAGCAAATTAACTAATTCAAACAAAGCAAGATAAGAAAAATTTTTTAAAAACTGAATATTCTTCAAAAAGAAGCTCACTAAATTATTCACGCGTGCTTACTTTTGGTAGAAAAACGGAATGTTTTGCTCAATCCGCTCTCGATGTCCACTTCTGGACTGTAATTTAGATTATTTTTTATCTTGGATATATCTGCCAAGCTGTGCGGAATATCGCCTTTGCGGGAAGAGCCATAGATAGGTTGGAGGGTGGAGTTTGCAGCTTGTTGCAACATTTCCCACAGTTGGTTGAGGGTTGTCCGCTCGCCACAAGCTACATTATAGATTTGATTGACCGCCTGTTTATTTTCAGTAAATAAAGCCAAAATATTCGCCCGCACTGCGTTGGCGACATAGGTAAAATCTCTGCTTACCAAGCCGTCACCGTTGATGGTCGGACTTTCATTTTTTATCAACGCATCTACGAACAACGGAATCACGGCTGCATAGGCTCCGTTGGGGCTTTGTTTGGGTCCGAATACGTTGAAATACCGCAAGCCGATGTACTCGAAATCATAATTGAGCGCAAACACATGAGCATACAATTCGCTTACATACTTCGTCACAGCGTAGGGAGAAAGCGGCTTTCCGATAACATCTTCTATTTTGGGCAAACTTTCGCTGTCCCCATAAGTGGAAGAAGAAGCCGCAAATACTACCCTTTTGATATGCAACGCCTTGGCTGCGGTGAATATGTTTAAAGTTCCGGTAATATTTGTTTCGTTGGTCGCTATTGGGTCATTAATGGAACGCGGTACAGACCCTAACGCCGCTTGGTGAGAGATTAAATCTATGCCTTCGCACGCCTCCAAACAAGTCTGATAGCTGCAAATATCTCCTTCAATAAACCTAAAGTTAGGGTTGCTATCAAATTCTCTTATATTGCTAATGTAGCCCGTAGCGAGATTGTCCAACACACATACTTTTCCTACCCTTTCATCTTGAAGTAAAGCCTCTACTATATTTGAGCCAATAAATCCCGCTCCGCCAGTGATTAGTATATTTTTTTTGATTGACATTGAGTAGTGATAAGTTTTTAATGATTAGTTTTTAGTTCCCACTACCGCAAGCTCAACTGCGCTATATTGGGGTGTAATGGATTGACGATAAGTTTGTTTTGTTGAGGGTGTATCAGTACGTCCATTTCTTCCATCGGAATCACGCCTAATAGCATTTCGGTACTTCTTGCGAGTACCACCGCATTACAAGTAGCAAAAAAAAAATTGCACATCACAATCTCCAAACTGCGATGCCGTCCATTTCTTTGGGATAAATGCCTTTGAGGTCGAAAAGTATAGGGTCGTTAGTGGAGATGGATTTGAAATATTCGGCATCAAAATGAGCGAACTTTTCGTGCGAAACAGCCGCTATCACAGCGTCGTATCCATTGGCAATGTTGTCAGAAAGCGTCAATTTGTATTCGTGGGCGACCGCGTTGGGTGATGCCCAAGGGTCGAATGTATGTACATTTATTGAGTAATCCATCAGCTCGGCGACCAAATTGGCAATTTTAGAGTTGCGAATATCGGACACATTTTCTTTGAATGTAATACCCAACACCAACACTTTACTCGCTCCCGGATTTTTTCCTTTCTGAATCAACATCTGCGTAAGCCTTTTGGCGATAAAAGCCGGCATACTGTCGTTTATCCGCCTTCCAGCAGCGATTACCTGCGGCTCGAGTCCAGTCTGCCGAGCCTTGTGGAGCAAGTAGTAAGGATCTACACCGATGCAATGACCGCCCACCAATCCGGGAAATAGTTTGACAAAATTCCACTTCGTGCTGGCGGCTTCTATGACTTCTTTGGTGTCAATCCCGAGGCGGTCAAAAATCATAGAAAGCTCGTTCATCAACGAAATATTGAGGTCGCGCTGTGTGTTTTCGATGACTTTGGCGGCTTCGGCTACCTTGATAGAAGAAGCTCGATAGATGCCCGCTTCGATGATGCGACCGTATATTTGGGCTATTTGTTCGGAGGATTCCTCCGAGCAGCCGGCTACGATTTTCAATATTTGGCTCAAAGTCCGGACTTTGTCGCCGGGATTGATTCGCTCGGGACTGTAGCCAACTTTGAAGTCCGCGTATGCTTTGAGTCCGGACGTTTGCTCCACTATCGGGACGCAGTCTTCTTCTGTGCAGCCCGGATAAACGGTGCTTTCATAGACCACGTAGTCGCCTTTTTTGATAGCCTGCCCGACCGTCCGAGACGCACCCTCCAAAGGACGCAAATTCGGTACTTTATGCTCGTCAATGTCCGTAGGCACTGCGACGACGAAAAAGTTAGCGGTTTGAAGTACCTCCATATCGTTAGTAAAAACAATATCTCTCCCCTCAAATTCCTTTTTTTCCAACTCGTTGGACGGGTCAATGTGCTGCTTCATTAGCTGCACTCGGTCGCTGTTGATGTCGAAACCGATTACTGAAAAATGCTTAGCGAACTCAAGGGCAAGCGGCAAGCCCACATAACCCAAGCCGATGACGGCTATTTTTTTTTCTTTGTTTAATAGTTCTTGAAACAAAATAAAGGAAAAATTTTATTGTTTTTGTTGTATTTTTAGCAATTCTTGCGCGTCCAACTGGTCTTTAATCCGATGCGATTGTTGTTTGGAAGTTAGCAAATGATTGAAGTGTAAAAAATACATTTCTATATTTCCGATGTTGCTGCGCTCCGCTAATTGGTAACATTCTTCAAAATCAATTTGCTCAAAACCTAAAATTTTTCCCATCAAATCCATATAAGTGCCATCGTTCAGCATTATCTCACAGAAACCCGGCACGAACTCGGCAGTCATTAATTCGTCTATCTTGCCAAGACCAATTTTTTCAAGCGCGTTTATCAAATTTCGTCTGTTTTGGGGAGAATCTTCCAACCAAATATCGACATCGCTCGTGACCCGCGCGTAGCCGTGAAAATTAGTCGCAAAACCACCTACGATTAAATAGCGCACGCCGCAATTTTGAAAAGATGCCAGACACTCCAAAAAAGATTCGTCGTAAATATCCATTTACTTTTTTTTCAGGCTCAACAACAATCCTTTGCCTTCGGGAACTTTGAGTGGTTTGCCGCCGTTCATTTTCCGTGCCATCGCTTGAAGGCGAAACAGGTGTTCCAATCTTTCGCTGGGACTGCGGGCGAGGTTGCGCTCCCTGCGCTCTTGCTCAATCGCTTCCAAGTCGGGATTCTTACGAATAGTTATTTTCATATTGGCACTAAAAATCTCTCATGCGTGGCAAAAAATTAATTCGCACGCCGCCACCTACATAAGTGGTTTTGTCAGCTGTGTTCAGCTTGTCCGTCCGAAGTTGCACCTGCAAGTAAAGGTGATAATTTTGATAAAATTCATAACTCGCATCAGCTTGTACGGACGTAACATTTTTCAGATTGCCTTGCCCAATAAAGTTGCCGTAGTCGGCATTTCGGGTTTCGTAAGTTTTCGTAATATTTCCACCGTTGTTGTCGGTCGCTGAAAAATCGTCCCCAAATTTATAATTCATAACCTGCGCTCGGAAGAGGATTTTTGCCGTCGGCGCATAATTTACTTTGAATATAAATTCTTTAAAATTGGCTCCGAGCGGGTGCGCCAAAGGCAGATTGTTGTGTGTGAAATTGCCTACGGAGTCGCCGTGCGTGTAGGTATAAGGGCGCACTTGGTTGTATTCGGCTTGCAGGTCAAGATGCTCCACCCCGAAAGCGTTGAAATATTTGATGCCCGCTTGAATGCCGTATTTATTTCCCCACCAGCCACGTCCGCTGCCGAAAAGTTCTTTCGCCACAAATTCATCTAATAAAAACTGCGAATAAACTGAAAAATGATTCAAAAAATTCCATCGGGCATTCGCGCCCAACATCACATTATCGGGACTTCCGATGGAGTGTTCGACGGCGCGGTAAATGATAAGCGGATTGAGATATTGGAGTTCAAAATAATTTTTTCGACCAAAAATCACGGTTTCAAAAATTCCTACGCTGATGTTTTTTGTCAGATTGGCACTCAAATAATGCGCCGCAAAATACTTTTTATCCCCCAACCTATCGCCAGAGCTGTTGGCGGGATTGACTCCGAGTTCGGCAAAAATATTTTGGTAGTGAAGTTTCCAAAACCGTGTATTGAGTTTGAGATACAGATAGTTGGGCGCGAAATCGGATAAAAAAAGCGAGCGGTAGCCGTCGCCGATAAAGTTGGGTCCGTGACCAAGTTGGACGCTGACGTGCTTGCTGATGTGTACGCCGAGGTAGCCAGTCGCTCGAAAATAATCGTAGCCCTGAAATTTGTTGGACACACGGCTCGTATAACTTTTGTAAAATCCCGCTTGCGGCACAGAGTTAAATTTTTGGACATATTCGGTCAGGTATTTGGGGTAGCTTTCCTGATTTTCGAGCAGTTCGGTGTGAAAATAAATCCGCTCGTCCAAGCCCCCGTGCAGCGTAAATCCACGCGTATTGCTGATGACCAAATTTTTATTTTGAAGGTCTTTGCCCACCGAAAAATTCAGGATAGGGTTCAGGCGCACATAAAAATCTTTGCGGTCGTACTCCCACAAATTAGCAGGTGTTTTGTAAAAATAACCCAAGACTGGTTTTTCTCTTTCTTCATAAAGGTTGCTTTCGCTGCCGCCTGCTGTCGTCGTTTTTTCTTTTTCGTAAGAATAAAAAGTGGCGTTGGGCGACGAAGCTGCCGTATCAATACGAGCCACAGACTCTGTCACGCTGTTGCGGTTATTTCCTTTTTTTCCTATCGTCCATTCGTTGTTATTGCGGTAAATATCTCTCAAATCGAACTTATCAAGTGGTGAAAGCACGCCCAAACTATCCGCTTTTAGGGCAGTTTCGACGGCATCTTTTCGGTAAAAACCCTTTAACGAAAGGTGCAAATCATCGTTTCCACCATACAAAATTTGCAAACGCTCTACAATTTCTTCTTCCCGCGAGTGAATAGGAAGCTGACTGCTTTGAGCAAATACTTGACAAGCCAAAGCTATAAATAATAAAAAAGGAGTAAATATTTTAGTCACAAAATTGTTTTATTTTAATTTATATTATCTTTTATTTCTTCATTTATTTCAGAAATAAGGCGTTTTATTTCAGTATTTGAGATATTTCCAAGTTCGGATTTATCAAATATCGCTGCTAAAAAAATTACCAAAAGTTCTTTTTTATCGAGTAGTAAAGTTTTAATTTCCAACAAATATGTAATTATCCGAAGTCCGCCACTTTTACAACGACTTTCCGTTTTTTATTTGGTGAATTTCGGTAAATGCAATCTTTAACTTATTTTTAACTGCTATTTTCAACTCTATTTTTTTATAATCCTCAACAAATTTTTCCCAATCTCTTGCATCTATTTGAACAAAGGATTTTTTTCCGTGAGTGTCTAAAACATAATTTGCGGTTGGCAGAATCATAATTTATTATTTTGCATTTTTTTTGGTACCAACTATTTCGCGACCAATACTTTCGTAGTAAAAATTTTCTTCTTGGATTTGCTCCAAATCGTAGAGATTTCTTCCGTCAAAAATAATCGGATTTTTGAGCAATTCTCTCATTACCTTGAAGCTCGGAGTCCGAAAAACGCTCCACTCCGTCGCTATCGCCAGCGCGTCGGCGGAGATAAGAGCTTCGTACTGGTCGGCAGCATAAAAAATGCGGTCGCCGTATATTTTTTTGACATTTTCCATCGCTTCGGGATCAAAAACTTTCACAGTCGCCCCTACATTCAGCAGCTCATCAATCATATTCAAAGCGGGAGCTTCCCGAATATCGTCGGTGTTGGGTTTGAAAGCCAAGCCCCACAAAGCGATTGTTTTTCCTTGTAAATTATCGCCGAAATAGTTTTTTATTTTTCGTGTCAAAGTGTGTTTCTGCCGTGCATTGACGGACATTACTGCGTTGAGAATCGAAAATTCGTAGCGATTTTCTTCCGCCGTCATCGCCAACGCTTGTACGTCTTTCGGAAAACACGAGCCGCCATATCCGATGCCCGGAAACAAAAATCGCTTACCAATCCGAGCGTCGCTGCCCATTCCGATGCGCACCATATCCACATTCGCACCTACTTTTTCGCAAAGATTGGCGATTTCATTCATAAAAGAAATGCGGGTGGCGAGATAAGAGTTGGCAGCGTATTTGGTCATCTCTGCCGAGCGTTCATCCATAAAAATAATCGGATTTCCCTGTCGGACGAAGGGTTCGTAAAGCTGTCGCATCTTCTTTTTCGCTCGCTCCGAACTCGTCCCAATCACCACTCTGTCCGGCTTCAAAAAATCATCTACCGCCACGCCTTCGCGCAAAAATTCGGGATTAGAAACCACGTCGAACAAGCTGACATCAAGCGTTTTCGCCAACGCATCGTGTACTTTTTCGGAAGTCCCAACGGGAACGGTACTTTTGTCGATTATCACTTTATACTCCGTAATAATGCCCGCCAACTGTTTGGCTGCGCCTAAAATGTAAGACAAATCGGCGGCACCATCTTCGCCGGGCGGCGTAGGAAGCGCGAGAAAAATGATTTCGGACTGAGCCACCGCCGCCGCCAAATCGGTCGTAAAATGCAAACGTCCCTGCTTGGTGTTGCGCTCAAAAAGCGACTCCAATCCGGGTTCGTAAATCGGTACTTCGCCAGCCTGCATTCGCTTGACTTTTTGCTCGTCAATGTCCACACAAACGACGTGATTACCTGTTTCTGCGAAACAAGTACCCGTCACCAAACCAACATATCCGGTTCCTACGACTGCAATATTCATATAAAAAAGGGAAAAAATAAAATGGCTTCGCCGTTGATATGTCGCAGGGACTTATCGCCATTTAGGAATAAAATAATAAAGATTTGCTTGCGAAGCCTTCGCAAACGAAGTGAAATTTTTTTCACAATATACTGATTAACAACAGATTATACTTTTTCTAACAAAGTCGTATCAACGGTCAAAATCATGGAGTAACCCAAACTTTCCAACTCAATAACCATCTTATTTTTGCCTTTGGACGCAACGAGTTTGCCCTCTAACCCAAATAAATTTCCGCTCGCAATTCGGACTTTGTCGCCTTCCAAAAAACTTGTTTTTTCGACTTCTATTTCTGCCGTTTCATCGCCTACTATGCGGCGCAAAATATCTATTTCAGCCTCTGGAATAGCGATTAAATTGCGTGAAAACTTAACGAAATTGAGTATGTGTTCTGTTTCCAAAACCTTTATATAGTCCGATTTTATAATTTTCACAAACACATAACCACCAATCAAAGGCAATTCGACAAGCCGAATTTTTCGGGTATATTTTCGCACCTTTTTTTGAATCGGCAAGTACGACTCCACCTGTTTGTGCGCCAACTGACTGACCACTATTTTTTCTGCTTTGGGTCGAGTATAGACTGCAAACCAACGATGCTCGACGGTATCTAATTGATTCTCAATCGCTTGCGATTTCATTTATGGTCTGATTTGATAAATTCTTTCAATTATTTCTACTACTTTCATGCCTTCTGCTGCGTTGGTCGTCGCAACGTTTTTATGGTTCAAGACATCTACAACGTTTTGTATCACAAAAACGTGATTATTTTTTATATTTATTGTCTGAATTTCTTCCAACTCATAATTTTCGACATGACAATATTCCAATTTTTCCATGTACTGCCCTGCCACTTTTATACTGCCTTTGCTGCCAATAATAGTTATCGAGCTTTCCAAATTTTTGTCCCAGACGGCGGTAGAATATTGCAAAGTACCAGAGCCTCCGCTCAAAAAATCGAACAAGACAAAACCTGAATCTTCAAATTGTATAGAGTGTTGGTGCGCAAAATTGAACAGTCGAGATTGAATATTTGTGACATCTCCAAAAAGCCAAAAAAGCATATCTACGAAATGTGAAAACTGTGTAAAAAGTGTTCCGCCGTCCAATTTTTTGTCGCCATGCCAGCTATGTTGTTGATTATCAGCTTTGTAGTATTTATCATCTCTATTCCAAAAGCAATTTGTTTGAACCAAAAAAATATCGCCCAATCGCTTTTCGTGAATCATTTTTTTTAGCCAAACCGAAATCGGTGCGTATCTATTTTGCATGACTCCAAAAATATGACGACCTACTTGAGCAGCTTTAAAAATCATCGCTTCGCAATCCGACTGCCTCAAAGCCATTGGTTTTTCGCAAACGATATGCTTTTGGTAATCAAGAGCCAAAAGCGACTGCGCGGCGTGCAAACCACTCGGAGAACAGATACAAACTACATCAATTTCGGCACAATTTTGTAGCATTTGCTCTAAATCGTCAAACACAGAAACGCCGTAACTCTCCGAAGAATGATTTTTATCTATGTCGCAAATTGCTATTAATTTACAATTTTTATTCGCCGAAATCACTTCCGCGTGGCGTTTTCCAATATGTCCGAAGCCAACGACGGCAAAATTAACAATCGTATCCATTTTATTTTTAAAATTCGATTTTTTGCACTATATTTCCTATCAATTCATACTTTTCGCCGCTTTCTTTACAAGTCGCTGTTTCGTTTTCGCCAAACTTTAAGCGATGTCCATATTCGCTGACCCAACCTATTTGTTTGGACGGATTACCGACCACGAGAGCGTAAGGCAAAATATTTTTTGTCACCACCGCACCTGCGCCAATCATCGCGTATTCGCCTATCGTATTGCCGCAAACTATCGTGGCATTTGCGCCGATGCTCGCTCCTTTTTTCACAAAAGTCGGCAAAAATTCATTTTTTCTCACTATCGCACTGCGCGGATTGATGACATTCGTAAAAACCACCGAAGGTCCCAGAAATACGTCATTTTCACAAATTACTCCAGTATAAATCGAAATATTATTTTGCACTTTTACATTATTTCCTAATTTTACTCCGCTTGCAATTACTACATTTTGCCCAATATTGCAGTTCTCTCCAACATCGCAAGATGTCATCAAATGGCTAAAATGCCAAATTTTTGTCCCTGCACCTATCCGACAGTTCTCGTCAATTATCGCAGTTGGGTGCGCAAAAAAGTCTTTGTTGTCTGACATTATTCTTCTTTGTTCCAGAGCAAAAATGGTTCTACTTCAAAAGTGTTCCAGTTAAGTAGCTGATATTCCATGTCACTGTATATCAAATATCTTATTTTTCTTTTGATTATTTTTTCTACTTTTCCTACCAACTCGAGCAAGTAATTTTTATCAATCTCGCCGACAAAAATTAAGTCAATTATCGTACTGTCCAAGCCGCGCGCAAACTCGCCTACCAAATAAACGGCATCTACATCACCCAATCGCTCGATGACGTTTTCGATGATGCTGTCTAAACCGATTTGTTTGAGTAAAATACTATGGATTTCGTTGAAAAGTGGGTGTTTTACGTTGGCACGAAACATCTTTTTATTGCCTTGCAAAAAAGAACTCAACATACCAGCTTTTTCCAAAGCGTTGAGTTCCAATCGAATAGAATTGGAGGAGTCGCCAAAATCTCCTTCTAACCCACGAAGGTAGGAAGTCGTCTTGCTGTTGAGAAAAAATTTCATCAACAGCTTGATTCTTGTCTTGGAAGATATTAGCGTTTCTATCATCGTTGATATTGAGTAGCAAAGTTACTCAATGTTAGACAAAAAAAGTGCTTTCGAGTCACTTTTTTTCGTAGAAAAATGCTTTTGTCACAAAAATTGTATATTGTGAATAATTATGCCGTCGCGTCGCGAATGATTTTTCTGCCCACAACAAACACAGAACCCAACAAAACACCGATGCCGATGCCTGTAATCAGAGCGATTAGTTTTGATTTTTTCTCCTTTTTCAAGGGCGCAACGGGCAGGTCAATCGCTTGAATAAAAGGCGTTTTATTTTTTAAAGAAAAATCCGCCATTTCCAAATTTTTGATGGCTTCGCCGTACATGACTTGCAACATTCGCACGTCGCGCTCCAATCTCTGCCCAGTCAGTTTGGGCGCAGCAAACGCCAAACCCATATTACTGTCGTCAAAGTTGGCTTTCGAGGATTCTTTTCCGCTCAAAAGTGCGTGGATTGAGTCGGTTTTATTTCGGAGCAGTGTGTAGGTAGATTGCTGTTTTTCGACCGTTTTGTCTATGTAGTAACTACTCAATTTTTCAAAAATCGTCCGCAACAAAACTACCGACAATTCTTCCGAATTAGTCGTCAGCGAGAGCGTCATAATGCTCGTTTGCTTGTCGTTTGCGGAGCTAAAAATGGCATTTTTTCCCGTCAATTTCGCACAAGAAGCTATCACTGCCGCGTTTTCTAAACGTGAAAATTTCTCTATACTATCTCGTGTAAATTGAAAATCATACAGCCGAGTCGTGTCTTTTGGCGAACTCCACTGATTTAATTCTTTCCATTGGTTGATTAAATGGTTGCCCAAATAGTCATTTTTTCCGTCCACCGTCGCCTTACTCAAAATCACGTCTTGCATAATATGGCGCGACTTGGCAAGTTCTAAAATTTTAAATAGGTTTTGTTCGCCACCGCCGCCACCGCCACCCAAACCAAACGAGCCAAGCAACCCCGAAAGCATACCCATTCCGCCGCCCGTATCTTCGTTGAGCATAAAAGTCAGCGTGGCTGGATAGGTGATGGGCGTTTTGTAGGCTTCGTAGAACATATACGCCCCAAATAATATCGCTGCCACCAACGAAATATACCAATATCGGCGAATCTCTCGACTGAATTTTTTGATTTTTTCAATCAATTCTTTGAGCGTTATTTCATCGTTTTCGATTGGTTGGGGCGCATGATTTTCTTGCATTTTCTGAAATTATATTATCTAAAAACTATTTTTTTTCTCATTCCCTACACATCGTAGTTCAAAACAGGAGCCAGCCAGCGTTCTGCTTCTTCGCTGCCCATTTTTTTGCGCTCTGCGTAATCTTCTACTTGGTCTTTGGCGATTTGTCCGAGTCCAAAATATTTGCTTTGCGGGTGCGAAAAATACCAGCCACTCACGGCGGCAGTCGGATACATCGCAAAATTTTCGGTCAGCACAATGCCTGTGTTTTTGGTAGCGTCCAATAGCTCGAATAAACAGCCTTTTTCGCTGTGTTCGGGACAGGCTGGATAGCCGGGCGCAGGGCGAATCCCTACATATTTTTCTTCTATCAAATCCTCATTGGGCAAACTTTCGGCTGCTGCATAGCCCCAAAATTCTTTCCGAACTCGCTGGTGCAGTCGCTCCGCAAAGGCTTCCGCCAATCGGTCGGCGAGTGCTTTGAGCATAATCGCACTGTAATCGTCGAGTTCTTTCTCAAATTTTTCGACCCATTTCTCGATGCCGATACCTGCTGTGACGGCGAAAGCTCCTATATAATCCGCTTTTTGAGTATCCACATTTGTCACAAAATCACTCAAACAATAATTAAATTGTCCGGGTGCTTTTTGGTTTTGTTGTCGAAGATGGTGCAAAGTAGCCTTTACTTGCGCACGTTTTTCGTCAGTATAAACGAAAATATCGTCTATTCCGTTGCTATTCGCAGGAAAAAATCCTATCACACCAGCCGCAGAAAGCCATTTTTCGTCTATTACTCTGCGCAGCATACTTCGAGCGTCGTTATAAAGTTTTTTACACTCCACTCCGACGATTTCGTCCTCCAAAATAGCAGGAAATTTGCCTGCCAACTGCCAGCTACCAAAGAATGGAGTCCAATCTATGTAGTCACAAAGTTCTTCTAAATCGTAATTTTCAAAAACTTTTGTTCCCAAAAATGTCGGGCGAGGCGGCGTATAATTTTCTATGTCGAGCGGCAATTTATTGGCTCGAGCTTGCTTGACGGTCAAATATTTTTTGGCAGACTTGCGGTCGCCGCGCAATTTTCGGAGTGTTTCGTACTCATTTTTTACGTTCAAAATATAATTGGAGCGACTGTTTTCGTCGTTAGAAAGCAAAGCACTGGCGACGGCGACGCTCCGCGAAGCGTCCAAAACGTGGACTATCGGACCTCGATAGTGTGGCTCGATTTTTACCGCCGTGTGGGTTTTGGAGGTCGTGGCTCCCCCTATGAGCAACGGAATTTTGAAGCCCTGCCGCTCCATTTCCTTCGCCACGTACACCATTTCGTCTAACGAAGGCGTTATCAAACCACTCAAACCAATGATATCCACTTGGTGTTCGCGGGCAGCTTTCAGGATTTTGTCGGCAGCCACCATTACGCCCAAGTCTATTATTTCAAAATTATTGCAGCCCAAAACGACTCCGACAATATTTTTTCCGATGTCGTGTACGTCGCCTTTGACGGTCGCCATCAAAATTCGCCCCTTTTTATTCATTGCGCCGCCCAATTTTTGCGCCTCTATATATGGCGTAAGGTAGGCGACGGATTTTTTCATTACTCGCGCACTTTTTACGACTTGGGGCAAAAACATCTTACCGCTTCCAAATAAATCGCCCACGATATTCATACCGTCCATCAACGGTCCCTCGATAATTTGTATCGGACTGCTGTATTTTTGGAGTGCTTCTTCGGTATCTTCGTCTATAAAATCAGTAATTCCTCGCACCAAAGCGTGTGCCAAACGTTTTTCCAACGGCTGGTCGCGCCACGAAAGGTCTTTGATAATGACTTTTCCGCCGCCTTTTAGATTTTCGGCGAATGAAGTCAATGCCTCCGTAGCATTTTCATTTTTGTTGAATAATACATCTTCCACAAGCTGGAGTAAATCTTTGTCAACTTCCTCATAGACTTCGACCATTCCTGCGTTCACGATTCCCATATCCATACCTGCTTTGACGGCGTGGTAAAGAAATGCGGAGTGCATCGCCTCGCGCACTTTGTCGTTCCCGCGAAACGAAAATGAAATATTGCTTACGCCACCGCTTATTTTCGCGCCCGGACAGCGTTTTTTGATTTCTTTGGTGGCATCAATAAAATAAATCGCATAGTCATTGTGTTCTTCGATACCTGTCGCGACCGCAAAAATATTGGGGTCAAAAATAATATCCGACGGACGAAAACCAACTTCATTGACCAAAATTTTGTAAGCGCGCTCGCAAATTTCGACTTTTCGCAGCATCGTGTCTGCTTGTCCTTGCTCGTCGAAAGCCATCACGACCGCCGCCGCACCGTATCGGCGGACGATTTTCGCTTGCTCAATAAATTTTTCGACGCCCTCTTTCATCGAAATCGAATTGACTACGCACTTTCCTTGCACGCACTTCAAGCCCGCTTCAATGACTTCAAACTTTGAGGAATCAATCATTATCGGCAATTTTGCGATTTCGGGTTCGGACATTATAAGGTGCAAAAATTCGACCATCGCTTTTTTGGAATCCAGCAAGCCTTCGTCCATGTTGATGTCGAGAATTTGCGCGCCACCTTCCACTTGCTGTTGAGCGACCGCCAACGCATCGGAGTAATTTCCTTCTTTAATTAATCTTGCAAAAGCACGGCTTCCTGTGACATTTGTTCGCTCGCCAATATTTATAAAATTTGTTTCTGGTCTTATTATAAGTGGCTCTAAACCAGCGAGTTGTGTGTAAGGCTGTGCTTTGGGGATTTTTCGCGGAGCGATACTTTTGATATGTTCTGCCATGTCGCGAATGTGGTCAGGTGTTGTTCCGCAGCAGCCGCCGACGATATTTACGAACCCACTTCGGGCAAAATCTTCAATAAAACTACACATTTCGTGTGGTTGCTGGTCGTATTCACCAAATTCATTCGGCAGTCCTGCATTCGGATAAGCCGAAACATTACAATCGGCAATTTGTGACAGGGCTTGCACATAAGGTCGCATCTCTTGCGCCCCCAAAGCGCAGTTGAAACCAACGCTGAACAGAGGAATATGACTCACAGAAATCCAAAAAGCCTCGGCTGTTTGTCCCGAAAGCGTCCGCCCTGAAGCGTCCGTAATCGTACCCGAAACCATAATGGGAAGTCGCTTTTTTATTTTTTCAAAATAAGAATCTATCGCAAAAAGCGCAGCTTTGGCGTTGAGGGTATCAAAAATAGTTTCTATTAGGATAATTTCAGCACCTCCGTCCATCAATCCACGAACCTGCTCCGTATATGCTATCACCAAATCATCGAAACTGACCGCACGAAATCCGGGATTGTTCACGTCGGGCGAAAGTGAGGCAGTTCGGTTGGTGGGACCTATTGCGCCTGCTACATAGCGAGGTTTGGCAGGATTTTTTTGAGTATATTCGTCTGCTGCTTGGCGAGCGATTTTTGCAGATTCTAAATTGAGTTCGTAGGCGAGATGCTCCATTTCGTAGTCCGCCATCGCTATCGTCGTCGCACTGAACGTATTGGTTTCGATAATATCCGCGCCCGCGTCCAAATAAGCACAGTGAACGGCTCGCACAATTTCGGGTTTTGTGAGGGATAAAAGGTCGTTATTGCCCTGAACGTCGCGGTGAAAGTCAGCAAAACGCTCCCCACGAAAATCTTTTTCCGTCAGCTGATACTGCTGCAACATGGAACCCATTGCGCCGTCAATGATTAAGATTCGTTGCTTCGCAATGTCACGAATATCTGGTTTGGTAGCCAAAAAATGTTCGGTCATTAATTTTTTTGTATTGAAATTACAATCATTTTAGATGAATAAAAAGTAAAAAGTAACCCTTTTACAACGGTAAAAATTAAAAAACTGTTCAATTTCAATGCAAAAATAGCACTTTTTGAACAAAAAATGTACTCAATTATGGATTAATATTCTACCGAAGTCGGCTTTAATGTCATTTGTTCGTAGATAATTTGGCACCAAATCACGACACATGGCACTACTTTGAGCAAATACGGATAATAAAAGTCTTTTTTCAACTCAACAGGTACAATATCCGTCGTACATACGGAGGTCAGCAAAAAAGCAAAAATAAATAATATCAAATTAACTCTTGTTTGTGACATTCTAAAAAACCAAATAGCGACTCCTGCTATAGCAATAATAAATGTCGGTGACTCTGCTCGGTGGTTAAAAATAACCATCCAAAGTAAAATAGACGCAAGCGAAAGCAGCCTGAATTGAAAATTCTCGTAGTATTTTATCCTCAAAAAGGGAAGCAAAAAAAGTATTGCACCTAATAAAACAATGGTATTTTTCAAAAAAACCAAACCGAACCATTTAGCAAAAACGCCCATGACCGACAAGCCAAAAGAAGCGTCATGGTCAGCTTTCAGCAATTCTAACCAGTTTTGGTATTGAAAAATTAGTTGCGAAAATCCTGTAAAAAAAATTGGAACAACAGCTAAAAGTGACAACCATAAAATACTCCAAAGTATAAATTTTATTTTTTCTTTGGAGAAAAAAAACAGCGCAAAGGCTACGATTCCAAATATTTTGATAAAAAAGGTTACAGCAATACACAATGTGCCGATTTTAATATTTTTTAATTCTAAAGCACTGAAAGCCAGCAAGATAAGTCCAGCCATTGCTGCGTTGGTCTGCGCATTTTGCATGGAAGAAAAAAGCTCGAAAAGAGCAAAATAAAGCATGAATATTTTGGTTTTTTCACTTAACAAGGGGATTAACCAAAAACCAAAAAAAAGCAGTAAAGCATTGATTTCATTGAATAAAATCAAACCCAACCAGTTGGGCAGCCATGCGAAAAGACCCATAAAAAGTGCGAAAGTAGGACTGTATTTGAACAAGTCCATCTGCTCGGAAGGAAAACTTAAATATAAGTTTTTGTGACTCAATAAATGAAAAAAAGATTGCTTAAAAATTACAAAATTATTATAGTTTGTATAATTTTGTGTTGTGACAGAAAAATATTTGCTCAAAGACGCTGCGATTGCCGAAATAATGTAGGCAATTAAAATAGTATTTTTTTTTGCAAGAAAATATATAAAATTATTCCACATTTTTGGTTTATATTTCTATTTTTTGCAACTCTAATTCTATCTTTCGCAATTTTTCTTTACAAAAATTCTGTAATTCAGCCGCTCTACGGACTTTTTGAGTCAATTCGTCTATCCCAACTACTTCTTCTTGAAGTTGGCGGACTATTTGCTGCAACTCGTCAAAAGCAGATTGATAATCGAGTTCGGTAAGTATTTTTTTTTCTTTCATTGGTTTATTTTTGTGACTGCACTTTCGAGGCTTCCGTCTTGAAAAACAGTATTTAAAATGTCATTTTTTTGCACATTCTGAACCGAAATAATTGGTTTTCCGTTCAGCATAGTCATCGAAAATCCTCTTTTTAATGCTGCGTCTGGACTCAAAATTTGAGTAATTTTCTCTAAATTATCTAAACTATTATTTTCATTTTTTATCTTATTTTTCCAATAAGTAGCCGTATTTTGAGCTATATTTTCTATATTTTGTTGCAAATATTGTATCAACCCATTGCTTTTTGACTTGATTTGCTGAAAACTTAAATTTAGGATATTTTGATTTTCTTGAATTATTTGCAAAGATTGCCTCGAAATATACTGCGCCATTCCAACCATTTGCGACTCGTATTCCATACTCCTATCTATCAAAAAATTTGCCACAGCAGTTGGCGTTTTTAGTGCTTTGTGTGACACGATATCTAACACTGTTTCGTCGGTTTCGTGACCAATTCCGACCAAAACTGGAAGCGGCAAATTCGCTACCGCCTTACACAAAACAAAGCTGTCAAAAGCCGCCAAATCTAATTTTGCACCGCCACCACGAATAATTACGACGGCATCAAACTGGTTTTTTTGCGCTGCAATGGTTTCTAAATGCACACAAAATTCGCGCTCTACATTTACGCCTTGCACTGCCGCTGAAAAAATTTTTAGGTCAAAAAAATAACCGAACTGGTTGGTTTTCAGGTGTTTAAAGAAATCTTGGAAGCCCGCAGCCCGCTCGGAAGTGATGACCGCCAAACGCTGCAACACCAACGGCAAAGGCAATTTTGCATTTTTCTCTAACAGTCCCAAATCGTACAAAGTCAGTAAATTTTTACGCCTTTGCATCGCCATTTGCCCCTCCGTGTAGGTGTCGTCAATGTCTTCGATGGTGATTTTTAGACCGTATCGCTCATGAAATTCGACTTTGACTTTCATCAAAAGCTGCATTCCTGCCTGCAAAATAGCCTCCAAAGTTGGCTCGCCAAGTTTGCGCTTAAGCTGCCTATACACGGTTTCCCAAATCATTGCGGGGCATTGCGCGATGACTTCTTCGCCCTCTTTTTGGAGCAACTCAAGGTAATGATGCCCGCGACTTTCCTTGATTTGCGCGACTTCGGCAGTCACCCAAAGCGAATCTGGAAAATTCAGAGCCACCACTTGGCGCACATGAAGATTGAGTTCAAAAAGTGAATATGCCGTCAAAAAATGTTGATTACAAGTTAATTATACAGATACGCCGATGTCACAAAGATAGGATTTAAGGCGGATTTTTCCTAATTTTTATTTTTTAAGTTGCAATAAATTACCGCTTCGTATCGCTTTTTCGTAACTTTGCCGCACGATGAATGTGTTTTTTGGATTAGATAATTTACCTAAATTCAGTCGGACAGTTGTTACGATTGGTTCTTTTGACGGCGTTCATGCTGGTCATCAGCAACTTTTTGGCAGAATAAAAATGTTGGCGAATGAGCAAAAAATTGAAAGTGTTGTCATCACTTTCGACCCCCACCCGCGTAAAATCCTGTATCCAAACGAAACAAGCCCAAAATTATTGACTACTACGGAAGAAAAAATACAACTTATTGGTGATTTTGGCATACATAATTTGGTAGTCGTGACTTTTAATAGTCCATTTTCAAATCAAACCGCAGAGGAATATGTTGCCAATTTTTTAGTCCAACTCTTTGACCCTCAATATATTGTGATTGGTTACGACCATAAGTTTGGAGCAAAACGAGAAGGAGATTTCGAGTTCCTCAAAAATCGGCAAACCAAATATAATTTTGAAGTCATAGAGATTCCCAAAGAGGAAATAGACCATATAGCTGTCAGCTCTACAAAAATCAGGAAAGCCCTTGATAATCAAGACATTACGAGTGCCAACCAACAACTGAACTATCATTTTTCTCTTTCAGGGACGGTCGTGAAGGGTCAGCAAATTGGACGCACGATAGGCTATCCTACTGCCAATATTGAGATTACCGATGCGGATAAAATTATTCCAGCCGACGGAATTTATGCAGTTTTTGCACATATTTTGAGTAAAAAATACAGCGCGATGCTATACATCGGCAAGCGACCAACGCTCCAAAATTTTGAAAACAGAACTATTGAAGTCAATATTTTTGATTTTGATGCGGATATTTATGGACAAAAATTGAGCATAGAATTTGTCACATTTTTGAGAAAAGATGAAAAATTTAATGGATTGGACGCACTCAAAGCACAATTAGCAAAAGATAAAATTGATAGCCTAAAAGTATTGAGTCCGCAGCAGGCGAGTTCGGTCGCAATCGTTATTTTAAATTACAACGGTAAAAAATATTTAGAACAGTTTTTACCCTCTGTGATTGAAAATAGCAGACTGAACAATGTCACAATTTTTGTCGCCGATAATGCTTCTACCGATGATTCTTTGCTTTTTTTGCAAAATAATTATAAAGAAAATATCAAGTTTATAAAATTAAATTCTAATTTAGGCTTTGCTGGTGGCTATCAAGCTGCACTGAAACAAGTGACAGCAGATTATTATTTATTGCTTAATTCTGATGTCGAAGTGCGTAAAAATTGGTTGCAACCTTTGATTCAACTTCTTGATAATCAACAACATATAGCAGCTTGCCAGCCCAAAATTCGCTCTTTCAAAAATCCTAAAAATTTTGAACACGCGGGCGCAGCAGGCGGCTGGATAGACAAGTTAGGCTACCCTTTTTGTAGAGGTAGAATATTTAATTTGGTCGAAGAAGATAACGGTCAATATGATAGCTTTCAGAATATTGCTTGGGCTACTGGAGCCTGCTTGCTGATTCGTGCCAATATATATCATAAATTCGGAGGATTTGACGAAGATTATTTTGCACACATGGAAGAAATTGACCTTTGTTGGCGCATTCGGCGCGCAGGTTTTTATATAGCCGTTGTTCCTGAATCTGTTGTTTATCACATCGGCGGCGGAACTTTGGACTACGAACATCCGCAAAAAATCTACCTTAATTTTAGAAATAGTTTATTTACTTTGCTAAAAAATGAACCCGTCCGTAAGTTAATTTGGTTGCTTCCTTTGCGAATTATTATTTTGGATTTTGTAGCAGGTGCGAAATTTCTGTTAGAAGGTCGTCCAAAAAATGTTTGGGCAGTTGCGCGAGCGCATTGGTCTTTTTTTAGATATTTTTTCAAAACTATTCAAAAAAGGCAAGATTTGGGAGTTGCCAACCAAGATGTAATTTACGACGGAAGTATCGTTTGGCAATTTTTTATCAATAAAAAACAAAAGTTTTCGGAGCTATTTAAAGCTAAATTATGAATAAATTAGAAATTATTTTTGAAGACGACGACCTAATTATCGTCAATAAACCCGCAGGAATACTGACTATTCCTGACCGTTTTGACGCCACTAAACCTAATTTAGTGGCTATGCTAAAAAGTCTTCAGACCGAAGACGCTAAAATTTTTACCGTTCATCGCCTCGACCGCGAGACAAGTGGTGTTTTGTGTTTTGCAAAAAACGAAGACGCTCACAGGAATTTG
Source organism: Saprospiraceae bacterium (assembly GCA_043767025.1). Lineage (GTDB taxonomy): Bacteria > Bacteroidota > Bacteroidia > Chitinophagales > Saprospiraceae > JAYUHK01. The sequence continues at coordinate 43,344 of JAYUHK010000140.1, forward strand.
AGCCAACAGTTTGAAACAAAAACTGCTGCCAAATTTTATTTGGCACTTACCGATGGACGCTTACAACCAGCTTCGGGCGAAATTGATCTCGCCATCGCCGAAAGTATGAGTACGCCCGGAAAAATGGTCGCCGCCAAACGCGGCAAAGACTCTCTGACACTTTACAAAACTCTCGAAAATTATAAACAATTCACTCTCGTAGAAGCCGAAATAAAAACGGGTCGGACACACCAAATTAGAGTTCATTTTCAAGCAATCGGCTATCCGTTGGCAGTAGATTCTTTGTATGGTCGGCGCGAAAGTTTGTTGCTTTCAGAAATAAAACGAAAATATAAACTGAGTAAAATGCAGGGAACAGACGAAGAAAAACCAATCATGAACCGCACCACTTTGCACGCACATCGGCTTGAAATAGACCAACCCACTTCTGGAACTCGCATGAGTTTTGTCTGCAATCCGCCGAAAGATTTTGCTGCTTTGGTGAACCAATTAAATAAATGGGGTAAATAAGGAATGAGGAAAAAATGAGTAAGTTCCTGTACTAAAATAGATGATATTTAATATTCGACATAATTCGTTGATTTGCAATAGTTTATGATGACTCATGTTACGCAGAATATTTTTTACTAAAATTTCAGACAGCATTTTATTTAATGTAAGTGTATTTTCAGACGTGCCTTGTAGAAATTCAAGTTTTTGCAAAAATATCATCTGGCGAAGCGAAAACTGTTTGAAGTCTGGCGGAGCCGACGAGTATTTTTCGCGCG
>JAYUHK010000141.1:0-3570 GCA_043767025.1 Saprospiraceae bacterium
CGTCGGCGCGCGAAAAATACTCGTCGGCTGCGCCAGACTTCAAACAGTTTTCGCTTCGCCAGACGATATTTTTGCAAAAACTTGAATTTCTACAAGGCACGTCTAAAAAGGCAGTCATATTGAATAAAATGCTGCCTGAATTTTTACTAAAAAATGTTTCGGCATAACATCAGTTAATTGTACAAAAACATATTTCGGTTGCGCTCCAGCTCTCTGAAATAAGGGTCGGTCAGGTCTTTGATGAAATGGATAGCTTCGCCCGTAGATTTCATTTCGGGTCCGAGCCGTTTGTCCACATTCGGAAATTTGTCGAAAGAAAAAACGGGAACTTTGATTGCATAGCCGTCCAAATGCTTGTCAATATTGAACTCTTTGAGTTTTTTGGCACCAATCATCACTTGCGTGGCAATGTTGAGAAAAGGTATTCCGTATGCTTTGGCGATAAAAGGAGTGGTGCGGCTTGCGCGCGGGTTGGCTTCTATCACATATACTTTTTCATTTTTGATAGCGAATTGGATATTAATAAGTCCCTTGATATTGAGTGCGAATGCTAATTTTTTGGTGTAATAGACCATCGTTTCGATGACTTCGGGCGAAAGGCTGTAAGTCGGAAGGGTAGCGCAGCTGTCGCCAGAGTGAATTCCTGCGGGTTCGATGTGTTCCATTATTCCCATAATCATCACTTCATCTCCGTCACAAATAGCGTCAATTTCAGCTTCTTTGGAACGCTCCAAAAACTGATCAATCAGTACTTTATTGTCGGGTAAATGTTTGAAAATACTCAACACCTGACGCTCTAATTCTTTGTCGTTGATGACGATTTTCATTCGTTGCCCGCCCAATACATAGCTTGGGCGCACCAAAACAGGATAATGCACTCGCTTGGCGACCTCAATAGCTTCGTCCACGTCAAAGGCTACGCCGTACTGCGGGTACGGAATGTCAAGCGACTTCAATAAATCCGAAAAGCGTCCTCGGTCTTCCGCAATATCCATCGAGTTGTAGTCGGTGCCGAGAATTTTGATGCCATTTTTATGAAATTGTTCGGCAAGTTTGAGCGCGGTTTGTCCGCCGAGCTGCACGATAATGCCTTCGGGTTGCTCGAGTTCGATGATTTCTTGGATATGTTCCCAAAAAACGGGTTCAAAATAAAGTTTGTCGGCAATATCGAAATCGGTAGAAACCGTTTCGGGATTACAATTTATCATAATCGCCTCATAACCAGCTTCTTTTATCGCCAGCAAGCCGTGTACGCAGCAATAATCAAACTCTATTCCCTGCCCAATTCGGTTGGGACCCGAACCCAATACGATGATTTTTTTTCGGTCGGACGGTATGGATTCGTTGCCTGAAAGGCTATTTTTAAAGAATTTTTTGCTGCTGTCATCATCACTGCTGCGAAAATTTCCGTCGAAAGTCGAGTAAAAATAAGGCGTTTGAGCCTCAAACTCTGCCGCGCAGGTATCCACCATTTTATACACTCTTCTGATGTTGAGTTCTTTGCGCCGCTTGGTGACGTGTTGCTCTTCCACCCGCATCAGCCATGCAATTTGCGCGTCCGAATAGCCATTTTGTTTGAGTTCGATAAAAAATTCCTTCGGAATATCGGCGGGAATATTGTAATGAGAAAGCTGTTGTTCTTGCTTCACGAGGCGTTTGATTTGTTTCAAATACCAAGAGTCAATGTGGGTCAATTTTTTGACCGTATTCTCTGGCACTCCGAGTCGCAAAGCGTCTTTCACGCGGTAAATCCGGTCGTCGCTCACTCGCTCCAATCGTTGCAGGATTTCGTCCGTACTGATCCATTCTTTTTTGTCTGCGCCCAAACCCATGCGGCTATTTTCTTGACTTTGGCAGGCTTTTTGGAGGGCTTCCAAAAAATTTCGCCCAATCGCCATTACCTCCCCAACGGATTTCATTTGCAAGCCCAAGCGGTCGTCGGCACCCGGAAATTTATCAAAATTCCAACGCGGCATTTTTACAATCACATAGTCCAACGCAGGCTCAAAAAATGCCGAAGTCGTCTTCGTAATTTGATTTTTCAACTCATCTAAATAATAACCTATCCCCAACTTTGCGGCGATTTTTGCTATCGGATAGCCCGTCGCTTTGCTCGCCAACGCTGACGAGCGCGACACACGCGGATTGATTTCGATGGCGATTAACTCCTCGTTTTCGGGGTTGAGTGCGAACTGTACATTGCAGCCACCCGCAAAATTGCCCATTGCTCGCATGATTTTGATAGCGTCGTCGCGCATCTGCTGATAAGCCGTATCGCTCAAAGTCATAGCAGGCGCAACGGTAATGCTGTCGCCAGTATGGATTCCCATAGGGTCCAGATTTTCGACCGTGCAGATGATTACCACATTATCGTTGGAGTCGCGCAACAACTCGAGTTCGTATTCTTTCCAACCCAGCACCGCTTTTTCTACCAACACCTCGTGCGTGGGAGAAGCCTTCAACCCACGCTGCAACGCCTCATCAAACTCCTCTTCCCGATGCACGAAGCCGCCGCCCGAGCCGCCCAGCGTGTAGGACGGACGAATGACGAGCGGATAGCCGATTTTTTGTGCCGCTTCTTTTCCCTCCAAAAACGAATTGGCGATAAATGACGGCGCAACGCCCATGCCAATCCGAATCATCAATTTTTTAAATTCCTCCCGATTTTCAGCCAGCTCGATAGCGTCGATATCTACGCCTATCATTCGGACACCGTATTTTTTCCAGACTCCGACCTTGTCTGCTTCGATGGCGAGATTGAGCGCAGTCTGTCCGCCCATCGTAGGCAGCACCGCGTCAATTTTTCGCTCTTCGAGAATTTTGATAAGACTTTCGACTGTCAGGGGCAGCAAATAAATGTGATCAGCCGTCACAGGGTCGGTCATAATCGTGGCGGGGTTGGAGTTGATGAGCGTCACTTCGATGCCCTCTTCTTGGAGCGAGCGCGCGGCTTGCGTCCCCGAATAATCGAACTCACAGGCTTGCCCAATCACAATCGGACCAGAGCCGATGATTAAAACTGAATTGATAGATGTGTCGCGTGGCATGGCGTTGGGTTGGTGATTTTGGGTCAAAGATAGTATTTCGGAAGTCGGTTTTTTATGTTTTTTTCAAAAATAATAAAAAAATCCGTTCCGACTTATTTTTAGAAATATGTCTGAAATGAACTGCGTGCGGGGGAATGCTTGCGCAAAGTCAGCTTTTGGTTGAGTTTATTTATAAAAAATAAATTATTTTTCACTTTTTTTCAAATTATTTTTTGTCACAATTTTTAAGTATTAAAAAATAATTTTTCCGTTTTTCTGTTCTTACAGCGTCACGGAACGATGAATTATTATTTTTTACTATGTCACAAAATCGTATTTCAGTGTATGAAAAACTTGGATATTAAAAAAAATTACCATAGCTTTGTTTTTGAAAGAAGTTGACGACAGTTTTTTGAACGACTTGCGCAAGTAATCAAAATTACTTCCAACTTTGACTACTTACCTGCCCACCTCTGCCCTCGCGAAGCAGTCTTGTATGCAGCTGGCACTAATGACTCGAAACTCCGAAATTGTATCACTGGAA
>JAYUHK010000142.1:0-10883 GCA_043767025.1 Saprospiraceae bacterium
AGACTCAAACAGTTTTCGCTTCGCCAGACGATATTTTTGCAAAAACTTGAATTTCTACAAGGCACGTCTGAAAATACACTCACATTGAATAAAATGCTGCCTGAAATTTTAGTAAAAAAATATTTTGCGTAACATCAGTAAATAATTCCTAACCAATTATTTACACATTCCCCAGCCACAAAAAATTCTGTAAAAATATTTACAAAAAAAATCATCGCCTTGCTGCCTCACAACGGTCAATCCTGCTGCCGCAACTGGGCAGAAGTTTTTGTGCTGCCGTCGTGACTCCAACCGGGCGGATTGAACAAATAGCCTAATTTTTGGCGCAGCGTGATGGGTCTTCGCAAGTCTGCCAAAATATTTTTCCATTCGTGAAAAACGATATTTACGGGTCCTCGGTCTTCGGGATTTTTCGTCAGCCCATAAACCACTGGCTCGGCAGGGTCTTCGATAGCAAACGTACCGAATATTTTGTCCCAAATAATCAGCGTCATGCCCATATTTTTATCCAAATATCGGACATTGGAGGCGTGGTGCACTCGGTGGTGCGACGGCGTGACGAGAATATACTCCAACCAACCTAATTTTCCGACCGACTGCGTATGCACCACAATCCCATAAATCTGGAGCGCAGAGTGCATAAAAAATATGTCTATCGCCTCAAAACCCAACAGCGGCAACGGTATGTAAAACACAAAACGATAGAGCGGCTCAAACACGGACGAGCGAAAACCAGTCGTCAGATTGTATTGCTCCGAAGAGTGATGCGTGACGTGAACAGCCCAAAAAAGGCGGCAGTAATGGTCAGCGCGGTGCAGCCAATAGTAGAAAAAATCCACCCCAAATACCAACGCAACCCAGTAAATCCAACTGTGTTCAAAAGTAAAAAAGCGATGCTGGAACGAAAAAAACAGTACCATCGCCGCTACGAAGCGACACGCAAGATCCAAACTCATATTGAGCAAAGTCAGGTAAACATTGGACATCGTATCCTTGAATGTGTACCATTTTCGGTCGTGCAAATGACTCATCAGTATCTCCAACCCAATCACAATGGCGTAAATCGGCGTACCAATGCACAGCAAAATCGTTTCTCTATCCATTACCATATAGTAAATTATTTATTCTTTTTTGAGTTGCAAAATTACAACTTTTAGCGCGTTAAAAAAAATAAACATTAAATCCTACCTCTACGTTCATAAAAAGTTCTATTTTGTATTTTTTTATTTTCAAAATATAAGCATACTTACTCTCAATCTTTCCGAACCTAACATCTCAACGGCTATGAACACTACTTTTCTGAACCAAAAAAATCTACTTTACGCGACGGTTTTTTTATTTTTGGCGACATTTTTCTCCGCTTGCAAGCAGGACGACAAGCGGCTTTCCGAGAACACGGTCACGGTGGCTATCTCCGACGAACCCGATCGGCTGACACCTTTTATTTCGAGCAGCGGCTACGCTACGCAAGTAATTAGGCATATTTTTATGCCGCTCCTCGCCGTCAATCCGCAGACTTTAGCCACAGAACCTTATTTGGCGAAGGCAATTCCTACTCAAACACTGATTGATACGGGAGCTTTCAAGGGCGGCATCGGCTATACTTTTGAGCTGCAAGACGCTGCCAAGTGGGACGACGGCTCGCCAATCACCGCCGCCGACGTAGAGTTTTCGCTCAAAATTATTTTTAATCCAAAAGTGGGTGCGAAGGCGTGGCGCGGCTATTTTGAACCCGTAAAGGATTTTCAGATAGATGTCACAAATAATAAGAAATTTACAATTATTACCGACCATTTTTATATGAAAATGGAGGAAGCCTTGCGCGACCTTTTAGTGTTGCAAGCTGCGCACTACGACCCACAGGGACTCTTAAAAAACATCGCACTTCGCGACCTCGCCAACCCGACTGCGGTACAGAAATTGGCGGAAAAAGATGCTAATATTCAGACATTCGCAACGCAGTATGCGGACGTAAAATTTGGGCGTGAAAAAGATGCAGTGCAAGGCTCGGGCGCGTATTCGTTGGAGAATTGGGAAACTGGACAGCGGCTGACTTTGAAGAAAAAAACAAATTGGTGGGGAAACGCACTGGCAGCACAAAACGCAGCTTTTTTAGCCCAACCCGATGGAATTATTTTTCGACCGTTCAAAGATAATGCAGCCGCTATCAGCGAGTTGAAAAATGGAAAATTGGACGTGATGAATACTATCCGACCAGATATTTTTACGGCTTTACAAAAAAATGACTCTGTCACAAAAAGCTATAATTTTTTCACTCCGCCCACTACCACCTACGCTTTTATCGGTATGAACTCAAAGACTCCAAAACTCGCAGACAAGCGCGTGCGGCAGGCTTTGGCACACCTTATAGACAATGATTTGGTCGCCAAAAATGTGTTCAAAGGATTAGCAACTCCTATCAGCAGCCCGATTTTGCCTTCTTCACCGTTCTTCAATAAAAATTTACAACTCATAACGCTGGATATTGAAAAATCAAAATCGCTGCTCGCCGACGCAGGCTGGACGGACTCTAACCAAAACGGTACGGTAGATAAAAAAATAAATGGTCAGTTGGTAGAAATGCAGTTACAAATTTGGATTTTAACCAAAGGAGCAGGCAAAGATGTTGCTTTGATGATGCAAGAAAATGGAAAAAAAGTAGGCGTTGGCATAGAGTTAGTCGCCAAAACAGACCTCAATACACTGAAAAACGACCTCAAAAAACGGGATTTTGAACTTTACCAGATGGGTTCTTCTGCCGACCCCGGACTTTTCGACCCCTACCAAGATTGGCACAGCAGCAACGACACGCCCGACGGAAGCAACCGCGTAGGCTTCGGCAACGCCGCCTCCGACAAAATAATCGAAGAACTGCGCAGCACCCGCGACACCGACCGCCGCCGCAATCTGTACCAACAATTTCAGCAAATCTTATACGACGAACAACCCTACATATTTTTGGTCAATCTAAAAGAAAGAATTGCGATACACAAGCGTTTTGACCGCGCCGAAACCACTATCCTCACGCCCGGATTCGATGAACAGTTTTTTGTCTTGAAAAAATAATTTACGGCTCATGTACTTCCTAAAACGCATTTTATTGTTCGTCCCGACGCTCTTTGTAGTGTCACTCGCAGCGTTTTATTTAGGAAAAATAGCACCCAACGACCCCGTGGATTTATACACGGCAGGCGAGTTGGACAACACGCCTGCGTCTGACTTCCGATATGCCGATGTAGCAAAAAAATTGGGATTGGACCAACCTAATTTTTATTTTTCCGTCACATCGGCAGCTTTTCCCGACACTTTGCATCGGATATTAAGACAAAATAGACGCAAGGCAGCTTGTAATTTGACGGCTCAAACAGGTGATTGGGCGATAGTAGAGCGTTATCTTCACGCTGAAAAGGACTTTGAAATTTTTTTATGGTCGGAGCAAAAAACCGTAAGCAAAGAAACTTTGAACTCGCTCCGAAAGTCGCTGTCGCAACTTTTTATTTTATACAAAGAAGGAGAAATAACGGCGGAAATAAAAAATATGAGTCAAGTTATTGCGCTTGATACGCTGTCACAAAATAATATAATTTCATATTTTGATAATCTACAAAAAACCTCCCTACAACTTTGGATTACTCCTCGACCAATATGCTACTGGTTGCCGAAATTTCATTGGCATGGTTTGGACAATCAATATCATCATTTAATATCCAACTTTGTGACAGGCAATTTTGGCGTTTCGTATGAAGATAGCCGCCCAATCGTGGATAAAATTATGGATTACGGACGCTGGACTTTGCTGCTCAATCTCCTCGCTATTTTGATTGCTTACGGGTTGGCTGTTCCGTTGGGAGTTTGGTCTGCCGCACATCACGGAAGTAGTTTGGAGCGTAAAATTCAGTATCTGCTTTCTGCTTTTTATGCGATGCCTGCTTTTTGGCTCGCGACTTTACTCATCGTTTTTTTTACCAATTCTGACTATGGAATGAACTTTTTTCCGCCGTCCGGAGTGGGCGATTTTGACCGTTCCAAAAACTTTTTTTTACAAATATTTCAGGTTTTTCCGCACTTAATTTTACCACTTATCTGCTTGACTTACAACAACTTAGCATTCATTACTCGCCAACTTAAAGGCAGCACTTTGGAGGCTTTGCAGCAGGACTTTATCCGCACCGCTCGTGCCAAAGGCATGGACAGCAAAATAGTTCTTTGGCGGCACGCCCTGCGCAACGCACTCTTTCCGTTGGTGACGATGCTGGCAACTTTGCTGCCCGCGTCATTGGCAGGCTCGCTCGTCATCGAGTCTATTTTCAACATACCCGGATTGGGTAGCCTGCTCCAAAAAGCCGTCATGGTCAAGGACTGGAACGTAGTCTTTACCCTCACGATGTTGGGCGCGATTCTCACCCTAACAGGCATCTTGATTGCCGACCTACTTTTTTCGATTATTGACCCACGAGTGACATTTTCTAAAAGAAAAGTCTGATGCTTCTTTTAATTTAAAACCTTGATTTGATTGGGTTCGCGCAGCACGATAGTCGGACGCTGCTTATTATTTGTGTCCAATATTACTTTCCCTGTGAGTTCGACTTTTTTCTTCAAAAATTTTTTAATATTGTCAAATTTATGCTGGTCTTGCTCAAAAATAGGAATTGAAAACGGATTTTGGGCAGTCATGCTGAATTTTACGTCCATATCCAAAAATATCGTTCTGCCGTTCAATCTTATTTTTTCTTCGATATTGACAATTTTTCCTCGCACTTTCACGGTTTCGCCGACGTGACGCGCTACTTCATGGGAACTGATGAAGCGCGTTTGGGCTTGCAGCGAAAAACACCCGATGCAACACAGCAGTGCGATAAAGATTTTGTGTAATGTAAAAAATTTCATTTAGAAAAAATATTTTTGGTTATTTCGTGACAAAAATTATTTTTGTCACTTTTCAACGCAAAAATAAACTTTTTTCTTTTTCTAACGAATGAAGAAAAAATAAGTAGTTTATTTTAGACGCGTTCCTAATGTAATTTTTCTAATAATTTCTTATATCCTTGCCCCAAGTAAGTTTTTCGCGGATAGTTCCCAAAAAATTAAGGTCGTGAAGTTGGACAAGTCGCATCGAAAAGTCGCACCGCCGCACCGCCAAGCGATGTTCTACGGTCACGGTTTCGAATCGAGAGTCGAGCGTGCAAAGAAAATTATCGGAGCGACCTTCGATTTCAAACGAAATAACGGCGGTGTCGGGAATGACGACGGGGCGGACATTGAGGTTGTGAGGTGCAACCGGCGTGATGACAAAATTGCTCGAATTGGGGAAAATAATCGGACCGCCGCAGCTCAAAGAGTAGCCCGTAGAGCCTGTCGGAGTGGCGATAATGATGCCGTCCGCCCAGTAAGAATTGAGAAATGCGCCGTTGATGAACGCATGAATCGTAATCATGGACGACGTGTCGCGCTTCAGAAGCGTACAGTCGTTGAGGGCAAACGGGGTTTCGCCGAACACAGGAAAGTTGGACTCGAGCTGGAGCAGCGAGCGTTCTTCGGTCGTGTATTGCCCGGTTTTTAGAGCCTCTATAGTTTCGCGAATGCGCTTTTTTTCGATACTTGCCAAAAAACCGAGCCGCCCAAGATTGATGCCGAGTATGGGCGTTTCGGTGTCGCGCACCAAAGTCAAGGCGTTCAAAATCGTCCCGTCGCCACCCAAAGTGATGATAAAATCAATTTTGTGCGCCTTGAAATCCAAGTAATTATCGAATCGAGCGACATCTTTTTTGAAAATAATTATATTTTCTAACTCCTCCAAATAAGGCGAAAAAACATACACATTCACGCCAGCGTCATGTAAAGAATCGAACAATTCCTGCACAATCGGAATGTCTTTGGGCTTCAAAAGGGTGCTATAAACGACTACTTGCATAGAAATTTTGTCGAAAAAAGTGAACTAAAAACCTAATTTATAGTGTAAAAATACGGATTTTTGTTGTAATTGGTTCATGCTGTATTCGATTTGGAGAAGTTTGTCGTTATTGACCACAAAATTGAGTCCCAATCCGCCGCCCCAAAGCCATTGATTGGCTAATGAATTTCCGGCTGCGTAGCTCGGATTGTTGGCTTTTCCGAAGTCATTATTGACAGAAAAATAAATGCGAATCGGTATTTCGCGAAAGTAGCGGAGCCATTTTGCCTCTCCCCAACCAATAGTTTGGTTTAAAAGCTGGTAGCGAAGCGACGTTTTGGTATAAATATAGTCCAATCCATCTGTCACAAAATATTCATATCCGCGCAAAAAATCATCGCCGTAGCCGAGTGCGCTGCTGTTGTAAAAAGGTTGTTTTTGGCGCAGCAAAGCAACCCGTCCTTCCCCAATCCACTCGAAATTTATTTTTTTAGAGAGTGTAAAATAATGCGCAAAATGCAGCACCGTGTTCAGTGCGTTCAGGTTGTCAGAAGGCAAAATTCCATCTTTTTGAAGGTGCAAATTATAAAAAAAACCGTGCGTAGGAAAAATACGCAAATCGCGACAATCGTAGTAAAAATCGTATTGTAGCGAAAGAAAAGACTGTTTTCTTTGGTGATTTCCAAAAAAATCAGGGTTCAAAAACTGGCTAATCGTATCGCTAATCGTTAGGTTGTTTCGCTCTATCCTCAAGCCATGCGAAGCGAACAATGCCTGACGATAATTCAACCCAAGTGCCAACCGAAAGCGTCGCAAAACATAATCGCCATTGCTATTTCTTACAAACTGTTGTCTGTTGTTTTGAGTAATATAATTGGCTTCTCTATCTTTTTTGAGCAAAATATTGCCTGTCACACCAATCGTTTTTTTAGCATTAATTCCGGGCAGCGAATAATCCAACTCATATTTTTGAGTAAAACCCGTTTGAGCGGTAACTTTTAGCACATCGCGCCGCCCTGTTGGGTTCGTCCAAAGCACTCGCGCCCCATAGCTGACGCGCTGCAAGGAATGTTTTTCTGTCACCCACCAAGTATTAAAATTCCTATCCGCCAACTCAAAAACTGGCACGGGATAAATGTACCAAGCCTCGCGAAGGGTAAGCAGTAAATCGCCTTCGCCGAGTGCCGTATCCCAATTTTTAATATTTATTTTTACACTCGTAAAAAGTCCAGTGTTGAGCAGCAGCTCTCGGTTGCGCTCTATGCGTGGCGCAAGTTCTTCTATCGTCAAAAAATCACCTTCTTTGATGTCCATTTCTCGCAGCACCACGCTGTTTCGAGTTTTCTCATTTCCCTCCAACACGATGTGACGAATGTGTAGCAACTGCCCAAAAACAACAGTGTGGTACAGAAAAAAACAAAGCCCAAGAAACAGACGAAAAACAATAAAAATAATTTTTGTTTTTTTATACACTGTCACAATATTACATTTTTTTATCAATAATTTGCAAGATTTTCGCTTCCCATTCGTCCGCCTGTCGTACCATATTTTCGCCTTTTTGCAACACTTCGCCTGCGAATGTTTTGTCCAACAGTCCGCTTGTATTTATTTTTACGTTCAAAAAAGCTCCTCGCACCGCCGCGCGGGCGCACAGCGCACCTACGCCAGCGTCGCTCGCAGAGTTTGGATTTCCGTCGGAAGCCATTTTTTCTATCAGCGAAAAAGATTGCAAACAAAGCTCCATCACTCCCAGCGGCACTTCGATAGCGTGGCGAGTAGCGACTTGAATAGCATTTTTGCGAATATTTTTTTCGGCATCGGTATTTTTGGACATTCCAAAAGCAGCCATAATACTGTTGAAAGCCCGAGTGTCTTCATCTACCATAGACAAAATCATATCTTTAAGTCGCTGACCTTCAACAGCTTGCGTAGAAAACTCCGACAGTCGCTCGTCCCAACCTCGCTTGGCAGCGGAGAGATTGGCGACCATCGTAGCCAACGAAACCCCAAGCGCACCAACATAGGCAGCGATAGAGCCGCCGCCCGGAGCAGGACTTTCGGAAGCCGTTTCGTTGGCAAAAGTGCGGAGATTCATTCGCAGTAATTTTTCATCGCTCTCTTTTATAAGACTGTATTCGATGATTTTTTTCTCCACATCAAACGGTGCAAGCTCTTCCAAACCCAAACTTTTGACCGCTATTCGTATCAATTCTGACTCCGAAACGCCCGCAGAAAGGTTTTGTTTTTCCAAAAAATAACGCCCCGCGTCCGTCAATACTTTTTTGGGAACCATACCGACCAGCTCCGAACCCGTCACGCGCAGCCCTCGATGCTCGGCACTTTTACAACATTCATCGAAAGCAATATGAAGCGGGGTGTCGTTAATATTTGTCAAATTCATGGATATTTGTGACAGCTCATATTCTTCGATATACCAACCAATCGCTTTTACGGACTTGCAGGCACCCGCTATCCGAACAGGATTTCCGGCTTCATCGGTCACGATTTCGCCCGTCACGGGGTCGCCTTTGCGCAGCACTCGCCCTTGCTCTCTGACATCAAAAGCCACTGAATTGGCACGACGGACGGACTTTGTATTGAGATTGACATTGTAGGCTACCAAAAAATCGCGCGCGCCGATGACCGTCGCGCCTGCACGCGCGTTGAAAACAGCAGCTCCAAAGTCGGGTTTCCATTCAGGTTTGTCGAGTTTTTCGGGCAACGCCTCATATTCTCCCGCCCGAATACTTGCCAAATTGCGTCGCTCTGGACGACTTGCCGCCGCTTCGTAGAGATACGTCGGAATCCCCAACTCCCGCCCAACTCGCTCCGCAAGCTGCTGCGCAAACCGAATCGCCTCCTCCATCGAAACGCCTGAAACAGGGATAAGCGGACAAACATCGGTAGCTCCCATGCGTGGATGCTCGCCCGTGTGCTGGCGCATATCAATCAGTTCGGCAGCTTTTTTGATGCCTCTAAAAGCCGCTTCCACGACCGTTTCGGGCGTGCCGATGAATGTGACCACCGTTCTGTTGGTCGCTTTTCCGGGGTCAATGTCGAGCAGTTGCACACCTTCGGTCTGTGCGATTTCGTCGGTAATTTGTTGGATAATCTCCAAGTTGCGCCCTTCGCTAAAGTTTGGCACACATTCGATGAGTCGAGCTGTCATTTTATTGGATATAATTTTTTGAAAAAATGAAGTGCAAAGTTACTATTTTAAGAATACGTTGGGGAACATAATTTGGGATTGGCTTAAATCCTCAAATATTTTATCAAACGAAAAAAGAGCCGCTTACGGTGGTAAGCGGCTCTTTTTGTTGTTGCGTTCAATAATTTTCTACTAAATATATTAGAAAATTATTTGTGATTGTATAACATTGTAAGTAGTTATAAATTTTTAGTTTTTAATTTTGAGTCATTATAGACTGTTGAAAATCAACGAATTATGTTGAATATTAAATGTCATCTATTTAAGTGCAGGAACTTAGCTAATTGTTTGTCAATTATTTACGTTACTAAAAATTAAAAACTTAATCACTAAAAACTACTAAAATAAATAGTTGTATTTCAAATAGATAGCTTGCGTGACGCTCAATGCTGGTGCTAATTTTCCATTGTTGTTGTCTTTTTGTACGCTGATGTCATCGTCATAAAATAAGGTGACAACGGCGTTGAGGGAAAGATTTTTGGTAATGTTCCAAGCAAAATTATTTTGCATATCTACGTCTATGCGACCAAAATTTTTCAGATAATCTGTGAACAAACTCAAGGTGCCGGTGTAAGCGATGCGGTCTTCCCAAAACTTGTTGGTGTAGGTAGCGCGCGTGCCAAGTCCAAAAAACAAGCGACTTGTCTTATATCCGCCCGCTCCGTCGGTTAGGGTGCCGAATGCGCCTTTGCTGCTGTTGGCAATATTTTTGTCGGCGACGATGATGTACTTGAAATTGAACGGAGAGAAAAACAAGGATAGATGGCTGTCGTATTTGTAGTCAATGCCGGGAGCGAGTTCGATGATAGCTGGCGACAAAAAATTGGATAGCGCAATTTGGTTGGGGTTGCTTTGGAACGGGCTTAATATTGCGCCAAGACCGCCTACGGCGTTGCCGCCGTCGTAAGTGGGAGTTACTTGACTCACAAATGTACCCAACATACTTGCATACATTTTATCACTCAATTTGCGACCTACTTTGCTGCTTAAGCGCAAAACGTCCAAGCTTTTTTGATAGGGGTTTGTTTTTCCGATTTTTTGGACTGCGAGCTGCATAGAGCCGATGTTGTCCCAAGAGATTTGGTCTTTTTTGTAGTTGAAGAAGACGGTTGCTACTCCACCGATTCCGATTCGGTTCTGCCCTGCTCCGACTTGCGGGTTGAAAAGTGCGAGCTGCGCTAAGTCAAGCCCGATGCCGCCACCGCGCACCCAACCTTCTGTGTTTGTATTTTTGGCTGCGGCTGCTTTTTTGAGTTCCTCCATGCGCTTGTCGTCTGCTTGTGCGCGGAGCGTGGTCTGGACAGTTGCTAAAAGTACAACTGCGAGTAAAAGTAATTTTTTCATCTTTTAGTTAAATTTAATTTTGTTTATAAAAAAATATTCTGGTTTTCGATAGATATGTGACCAAAATAAACTGCGTATTTTCTTTTTTTTGTAAAAAAAATTTGGTCACATTGGATTTTTATTTGCATCAAGTACGGGCGCAAAAATGGCTTTCATTTTTTATCACACTGAAAAATGAAATTTATCACTAAAAAGGTTTTTGATTCTTACAACTTTGCGCAAAAAGTACTTCCGCAACTCGGTGCTGCAAGATAAAGTTGAAATACAGCGACGGCTGCTAATTTTATTTTCAAGAAATGTATCTAAAATAAATTACTCTTTTTCTGCTAAATTACAACCAATCACTGCGTTATTTTTTCGTTTCAACGCCCTGCGTTGCGCCTCAAAAATGCCTTGTTATTGATTGAATTTATTTGAAAAATTAGAGTACCTTATTTTTTC
>JAYUHK010000143.1:0-4719 GCA_043767025.1 Saprospiraceae bacterium
TAGTCGGGGCTTGCGGTCGGGAGCGTAAAGTTAAACTTATATTCGCTGCCGGGCATCGAAATCAAATATTTATTTGGATTATTTATTTCATTCAATGCGGAATTATCCAATTTTCCTTTGTTCAAAATACTATTAGGCGCAATCTCTATCGGCTGTACTTTCGTTTGGATATTCGTCAATCCTACATAATCTATCCGCCACAGACCTTTGTTGAGTACGATTTTTAGCCTGACTTTCGAGCTGCTGGCTGCGTTGCGCATCGGAATAAACTGTCGGTTGGTGGCGATAGGACCCGTTTCATAAAATCCATTTTGGAGTTCCCAGTCGTTTTTCTGCTCATTCCAAGCGTAAATATCAATTTCGCCCAACTCATTTTTTATTCCACCGCTCACTTTTTCTTTCGTATCTTTATCGTGTTCGATTTTGGCAAAAATATCGCCTACCTCGTCGCCCATGTAACCTATTGCGCCATAAATAAAGTAGGTAGTCATCAAAGACTGCCGAAAGTGGAGGATAAGTCCCAAGTCATTCGTGCGCTCCACGTTGTCGAAATCCAAATAAATCTCTTCTTTGCTGCTCAAATTATTTTCGTCCGAAGGCGAGAACCGCTCCTGTCTATCCGCGCAGTTTAGGAGAGCCGTCACGTCGCCTTCGTTGGCTTTGGCGCGGGCGAGGGCGTAGGTATTTTTGCAAAGATAAAAGTCGTTGGTCGGAGATTGATAGACGCGCTCCCCTGCTTTTCTTGGGCAAGCAAAAAGTTCTACATCGTTCACACAGTGCGTTTCCAACGCCTCGTTTTTCATAGTAATTGAGAACTGATTGCTGGTAATTGGCTGATTGCCAAGCGCGTCAATGTCGTAATATTCCATCGAAGGTGCGATGGCGTTTGAAAATCCCTCCGCATCTGCGTAATGAAAATTATCGTTTTCATTGACATAAAACGTAGGGCAAGAGCCAAAGCAGGCTTTGGGATTGCTGAGACAAATCGCACTAATCAACACATCAACCGCCGTCAAAATAGTCAATGCCGCTATTCTGTTCGCTTCTGGCTCTATTATTTTGGTATTTGTTTCAAAAATAGCGACACTATCTATGAGGATAGCAATAGCTCCTTTGAACGTATTTCTCCGGTTGAAATCATATTTAGAGCCGTTTCCAGTCAGCACATTTGCGATAGTATCTATTTTCCAACTGTCACTCAAGATGCAAATATCTCCATTTTTGAGGTGCGCTTTCAAAAACGGCTTTTTGTTCAGATTTTCGGCTTCGTGCACCAGACTGTTTGCTTCTTTGTAGTTGGAGCGAAAATAATAGGTTGCGCAGGACTGTGCGGCGATAATCACCACCGCCAGCACCAGTAAATACAAGGTAGTTTTTTTAGTCATTGTTTTTATTTTAAAGTTGTAAATATGCGTGCTTTCACTGCCCAATACTGCAAAGTTCCTGCGGATTGGGTGAATATTTTGTGGTCGGACGTATTTTTTTTTTGTCTGTTAAGAAACCATATAAGTGTCAAACAACAAATATCGAATATTGAACAAGAAACGCCGAATATCGAATAATAAAATCTATGTGGGCGATAACGCTTGCTTATCCGTTCTTTTATTGGTAGATAAAATCTAACCCGTTTTAATACAAACTAATTTTAGTTGATTACTTAACTCATGTTACGCAAAGAAACTTTTTTACTAAAATTTCAGAAGGCATTTCATTCAAAGTAACTGCCTTTTCAGACGTGCCTTGTAGAAATTCAAGTTTTTGCAAAAATACCGTCTGGCGAAGCGAAAACTGTTTGAAGTCTGGCGGAGCCGACGAGTATTTTTCGCGCGCCGACGGGATTTTTAGGCAAAAACTTTAGAATTTTTACAGAGCACTTGATTTTTTTGGTTACTTTATTCTCCTTCCCCTTTGAGGAAGGTCGTGTTGGGGATAAAAAAGTGACAAAAACCAAGTAAATAACTACGAAACTTAAACTCAAACGGATAAATTAAAACCTTTCAACCAAACACATTTTTTACTGTTCCAAAAAATCCAAATCTCGCCCGAAAGTGTCTTTCAAAAAATAAACCGAACCAGCCGCAACAAGGGCGCAAACAACGCCCACAATCAAAGCTGCAAACAGATTATTTTGTAAATATTTTTCAAAAAAACGAAACAACAACGTAATCGGTATTACAGCTCCTCGAATAAAATTTGGTACAGTCGTCGTCACCGTAGCCCGAATATTGGTGCCGAATTGCTCCGATGCCATCGTGACTATCGTGACCCAGTAGCCGTTGCAGCAGCCCAACAGAAAGTAAAGCAAGTAGAAACCAGTCGCCGAAATGCCCTGCGAATGTGTGAAAACTATCGTAAAAACCAGACTCAACCCAATGTAAAATGCCACCACTTTTTTGCGCGAGCGCAACACCTGACTCAACCACGCACTCAAAAAATCGCCAAACGCCAAGCCCGCATAAGCGTAGGCAATCACGTTGTTCATGTTCGCAGCAGGCTCGACATGAATGGATTGCATAAATTCGCTCCCCAACAGCACCAGAATACCGATAGAAAACCAAACAGGCAAACCCGCGCCGATGCACGCCAAGTAAGTAAGCAACCGCTTTTTATTTGAAAACAGAAGCCGCAGATTCCCTCGAAATACGCCTGTTTTTTCGGTCATTTCTTGAAACATTCCCGACTCAAAAGTGCCTACGCGGAGCAGCAAAAGCAGCAAACCCAAGCCGCCGCCTACCCAATAAGAAATTTGCCAACTGCCAAACACGTTGCCCACGAAAGCCGCAGCCACCGCTCCCAACGCGCCTACGGACACCACCAACATCGTCCCCCAACCCCGATTTTCTTTGCTCATCGTTTCGTTCACGAGGGTGATGCCTGCGCCGAGTTCGCCTGCCAGACCCACGCCCGCCACGAAGCGCAGCAGGGCATACATCGGGATATTGGTCACGAACCCGTTGGCGATATTGGCGACCGAATAGAGTACGATAGAGCCAAAAAGCACCGACCGCCGCCCTTTTTTATCGCCCAACACGCCCCAAAAAATACCGCCGAGCAGCAACCCAATCATCTGCATATCGAGCAAAAAATCGCCCGTCGCTTTGGCTGCGTCGCCCGTAAAACCCAAGGTCGCAAGGCTCGCACGGCGCACCATGCCAAACAAAATCAGGTCGTAAATATCTACGAAATAACCCAACGCCGCCACGAGCACCGTAGGCGTAGCAAGTGCCGACAAAGTCTTTAAAAAAGGTGTTTTTTGCTCCATTCCTACATGTGTTTGATAGTGTCTGGCACTTCGTAAAACGTAGGGTGGCGATAGATTTTGTCCTCCGCTGGCTCGAAGAGAGATTCGCTGTCCGAAGGGTCGGAGGCGTGTATTTGCTCGGATTCGATGACCCAAATGCTCACGCCCTCCGAGCGACGGGTATAGACATCGCGGGCGTTTTCGAGTGCCATCGTGGAGTCGGCGGCGCGCAAACTTCCGACGTGCTTGTGACTCAGACCTTGTCGGCTTCTAATAAAAACTTCCCAAAGTTTTCCGCTACTTTCATTCATATTTTGACGACTATTTTTTTTACAAAAATGGATAGTTCGCAATTTACGACTTTTTTTGCTGAATTAGGTAGTGAATTTTTTGAAAAAAATTTCAAAAATGTATATTTTTGTTGAAATTTTTTTATATATTTGTGACTTGGTATTTTACAACAATAAAAATTAAAAATCAGCGACGATGAAAAAAAATCTCTTGTTCTTTTTTGCGGGCGTTCTGACTACCGTCGTGGTAGTGGTGGGCGTTGGATATTATTTTTTACAAAATAATGTAACTTATGGTAGTGGCGAAGAAAATATCAGAAAAATAGCAGAAGAAGGGGAAAAAGATGCCGCAAAGGTGAAACTAACCAGCATCACTGCCGCCGATTTTCAGCAACTGATACAAAAAAATGTCGGAAAACCCATCATCGTAGATTTGTGGGCGAGCTGGTGCAAGCCTTGTATTCGCGAAATTCCTTACCTCGCCCAGTGCCGAAAAGAATATCAATCGGACTCTCTAAAACTTTTTTTGGTATCCAGCGACCCGCAAAGAACAAGGCAAATCGAACACGCAAAAGAGGTTTTAGCGGGTTTGCACATTGATTTTGAAACATACGTCATTGACGCACCTGCGAAAGGATTTAATCCACAAATGAATATCGAAAATGCAAATGCTTTTATGGCAACGCTCACGCCCAACTTCGCCAAAGAACCGGGATATCCATACACTATTTATTATGACAAAAAAGGCAACGTCGCCAAAGAAACAGTGGGCTTTGACGCAGATTCTACAAAAATAGAAAACTCTAAACAAGAAGTAAAAAATAATATTCTGAATATTTTAAAATAATCAAAACCAATTTTTTTTATGAACCAAATCTTCAAATTCGCTTTGCTGTTCGTACTTACGCTGGGCTTCGCCTATTGCGACATTTTTTTGCTCTCGCCCCAAGTCGGCGCAGACGCACCTCTTTTCATGTCTTTGGGAAAATGTTTTTTTGCCACGCTGATTTTTGGTTGGTGCTTCGCAAAAGTTTACAATGAAAGTTTTTCGTTTTTGAAAAAAGCGAACTGAATAACTCACGTTACGCAAAAAATCTTTTTACTAAAATTTCAGACAGCATTTTATTCAAAGTCACTGTATTTTCAGACGTGCCTTGTAGAAATTCAAGTTTTTGCAAAAATATCGTC
>JAYUHK010000144.1:0-10676 GCA_043767025.1 Saprospiraceae bacterium
TTTAAGCAAAAACTTTAGAATTTATACAGAGCACTTGATTTTTTTGGTTACTTTTTTCATCAAGGAAAAAAGTGACAAAAACCAAGTAAATTACCACAACATCAAGCTCAAATGAGTCAATTTAAAATCCTTGCGTAACATCAGTTAATAATCAAGCCAATTTTTCATAATAATTTCGCCGTACTCGGACAAAATAGATTCTGGGTGAAACTGTACGCCCCGAACATCATGCGTCTTGTGTTTGGCTGCCATAATATTGCCTTCCTCGTCCACAGAAGTAATTTGTAAGTCCTTCGGCAATGACTGATTGTTGATTACCCACGAATGATAGCGACCAACGGTAAACGTTTTTGGGCAATTTTGGAACAATATATCGTCGCCTACGACAGTCACTGGCGTTGCCAATCCGTGATAAACGGTATCTAAATTTTTCAAAGAAGCTCCGTAAGCCTCGCCGATAGCTTGCAAACCAAGACAAACTCCCAGAATACTTTTGGTAGCACCATATTGTTTCAATAATTCAGGCATAATGCCTGCGTTAATTGGCAATCCTGGTCCCGGCGACAACAAAATTTTGTCAAAAACATGAACGTCCGCTAATTTAATTTTATCATTTCTGACAACCTTGAACGAAACATCACTTATTTTTTCAACCAAATGGACGAGATTGTAGGTAAAGCTGTCGTAATTATCAAGTATTAATAGTTTCATGGCTTTTGGCGATAAATGTTTTGTTAAATTTTTCGGCTTGCTGAATGGCTTTTTTCAAAGCCGATAATTTGTGATTGATTTCCTCCAATTCTTTTTCTTCTTCTGACGAAATAACAATTCCCGCTCCCGCCTGAAAGTAAAGCGTGTTGTTGATGCTCAAAAAAGTACGAATCATTATGGCGTGGTTCAGTTGGTCGTCGTGGCTTATCAAACCGATGCAGCCTCCATAAAACTCGCGCGCGTCGGGTTCATAATCGTCAATCAACTGCAAGGCTTTGTATTTTGGCGCGCCCGACAAAGTGCCTGCCGGAAAAGTCCCAAACAACACATCAAACGGGCGATACGATTGTTTGATTTTGCCCACCACTTTGCTCACCAAATGAATGACGTGCGAATAAAATTGCGTTTGTTTCAAAAATTTTACGGTCACATCGGAGCAGTATTTACTCAAATCATTTCGCGCCAAATCCACCAACATATTGTGTTCGGCATTTTCTTTGGGGTCGTTTAGCAACTCTTTTGCCCTTTCCAAATCAAAAGCATCGTCGCCGGTGCGTCGGTAAGTGCCTGCTATTGGGTGTATTTCGGCTTCTTTTTTTGCTATCACTAATTGCGCTTCGGGCGAAGAACCAAATATTTTGAAGTCACCCAAATCAAAATAAAACAAATAAGGCGAGGGATTAATATTCCTCAAAGCCCGATAAACATTGAACTCGTCGCCCACAAATCGTTGCGAAAACCTGCGCGACAGCACCAACTGAAACACATCGCCTTGCTGGCAATGCGCTTTCGCCTTTTTCGCCATCGCTCTGTAATCTTCGTCCGTCAGATTGCTTTCAGTGTCGCCGATTGTTTCAAACGAAAAAGCCCTGTGAGCCAAATATTGTATTTGCTCTTCGATGATTGCCAACTGACTCTGCGATATTTCATTCGTAAAATTATGACTGATGGCGCACAAATTATTGGTAGAATGATTGAATACCAAAATAATACCATAGACACTGTACAGCAACTCTGGAATATTAATGCGCTTTTTCGACTCGTTCAGTCGAATATCTTCGGCGTAATTGATACAGTCGTAGCCCATGAAGCCAAACAAACCCGCATAACAAAATGGCAGATTTTGGCTCTCAAACTCAAACTGGTCTTTGAAACCCGTTAATTTTTTCAACACATTTTTCGTATCAAATCCTATCGCCTCCTGCGCAACAGTTCCGTTTATTTTAGTCTTCAAAACAGACTGGTGCAGAGTAATCGTAGCCAACGGATTGAGGCAGATGTACGAATAATGCCCGTCTTTGCTGTTGTAATCCGAACTCTCCAACAGCAGCGAATTTGGGTACAAATCCCTCAAAGCGAGGTACAAAGCCACAGGGGTTTTGGTGTCGCACAGTTGCTGATTGATATTTGTGTATAATTTCATTTTTTTGAATTTGGCAAAAAAAAAAAGCCCGCTGTCGTGAGAGCAGCAGGCATTACAAAAAAATTTTATAACAACACATACTTTTAGCTACTCACAACGTAAGAAGTAAGCCACCAAGAAGATATGTTGAATATTGTATTTTTCATTCTGTCGCAAATGTAAGGTATCTTTCTCCACAATTCCAAATTTATTTTTCATTTTCGATAAAATAAAAATTGAAGGGCGGGGAGAGTGGGAGGGGGTTATTAGGTACAACTATTGGCAGTGTAAGATACATTTCGCAGAGTTGTATTTGTTTCTAATTGATTGAGAAATAAGCTAATGTCTAAAATTTTAACTTCGTGTCCATACTTAAATTCTATATATTTTGCGTGCTCACAAGTATCTGTGAAAACTTTTGGCGACACAAATAATGTAAATGCTTTATTTCCTTTGTTCAAAAAATCTAATAAATGTCTTTGAATAGAATAACTTTCTCTAATATGTTGCTGCGTTCCTGTCAATAAAGTTACTTCAACTAATATTTTTATGCCGCTCTCGCTGCACTCTATATCTGGATTTCCACCTGATGCAAAACTTGTAGGCAAACCTTCATCGTCTGAAATAAAGTTTGGTTTGACTGTCACGTTCGGTAGTTTTTTTAGTATAGCTAATGTTGTCAAAAATTCTAACCTCAAAGGCTTTTCTATTACTTTCAAAACGTCATCTTTTGATGATTTATTTTCTGCCAAACAAGTCATTTCTGTCTTGATTTCTTCCCAATTATAGTGATTGACCCATTTCTCTAATTCTTTTTTTGTAGTCCTTGTAGGCGCGCTATAAACAGTTAACTTGCTTGTCAAATTGTTATCAACGGTACCAATATAATCAAAAAATGCTCTTTCTGTTTCGTATTCTGCATACTTTTTATAAGCACTTAAAATATAATTTATTGCATTAATTTCTTTTGTATTTATATCAATAAATCTGCCGCCGCCTCTTAGCGTAATCATACCTGTCAGTCGCATTTTACGAATAAAATCATCGGTATAGTCTACCAATATGGAGTGATCATCGCGCTTAATCTCGTCCAAAATACTGTCACAAATATCTAATATTACTTCATCGCTTGGCGTATATGCGTACCAATTTCTAACCTCTTTTATTTGTTCGTAAAGCGCAAAAGCATCATCATTTTGCCAACAAAGTAAAATTGGTAATTCTTTCCTTGAAATACCAACAGCATTAAACAGAGGGTCTAAATTTATCAGTTGGATTGTTTCTAACAACAGAATCAAAGGTACATTTTTATTTCGTACTCTACGGAAAGGATTGTGCCTTTGATATTTTGCGAATGCGTTTGCAAAAACCATTTGCTCATTTTGCGGATTTTCTTTGTCCAAGAGCATTTTTCCACTTTCTGAAAACTCAATCTTTTCGCCTTGCCAATAATATACAAAACCCAATTCTTTTGCTATTTTGTACCAAGTATCAAAACGCGAAGCCCAACCTCTATCAAAACCTGCTTCTTTGTGGCTTTGCGGATTGTCATTAAAAACTATTTTTTTTTCTTCATCTGTCAGTTCTATTTCTTGCCTCCATTTTGCTTTTACTTCATCAGAAACTTTTGTAGGTTTGTACAAGCCTTTCTGTATCAACTCTTTAACAACGTCGTCAATTAGATTTATTGTCAAAATATCTTTGTCGTATTGATACAAAATTCCTAAAAAATCCTTTAAATTGCAAAAGGTACACTTGATTTTAGTAAAGTAAATTCGTAATAGTTTAATAAGTCATCTAATAAATTTTCTTTAATAGATTGTTCGCCTTCATCTGAAAAACATCCGTCTAAAAGAAAATTTTTAAGATAAACACATAGTTTGTCTAATGAATTTTCATTCAAACCAATATATTTAATTTCATCTACTTGGTTATCAAAAAGTGCATAAAATATTTTACCTGCCTGCATAATTTTTACCATTTTGTGTTAATGAATAATGACCACGTTTTTCACTTCTTTTAAATAATTTTAAATTACTCTTATGATTGCTACTTTCTTCATGAGTATTTAATTCGCCTCGAATAGTATTAGAAAAAGTTTCTAAATTAAAGCGTTCTTCTAAATTCCTTTTTTTAATTTCTATTTCCATTTCTGCATAAATTTCTGCTAAATTTACTTCACTTACATTTTCTTCACTTTTTCTTTTAATAAAATCAATAATTAGACCTTTTAAGGAGGGAATTGTTCCCGGCAGGCTTGTTTCCTCTTGTTTAAGTTCTTGAATTTCCTTTTTAACATCAACATCCAAAACCTTTTTTGCCGATTTATCTAATTCGTCTTTTATATTTCCATACTTTTTGATGTAGTTCAAAGAAGGTTGAAAAATACTATCTGTGTATTTTATTTCATCATAAATTGCGCCTAATTGTTTAAAATATATAGGTTTTGTTTCTCTAAAAATAGTATTTACTTCAAAATTAGTTGTCAAGCCACCACCTGTAAAATTTGAAGAACCTACAATTGAAGAATATTTTGTTCCTTTTGAAAGTTCTGTATGAAACATATAAATTTTAGGATGAAAAACTAAATCATTGTGATTATCCCTTTTGTCTCCAAAACAATAAAAATTAAAGCCTTCGTATTGTTTTTTCAAATCACTTAACGCGCTTAATGCTTGTGCATCAGTAGTTTTAAAATCTAAACCAACAATAAATTCTACCTTCGCTTTATTTATCGTTAAAGCATAATCTAAACTTTTATAAATATGGTCCAAGCCCGTTCTTCGTAAAAAAGCAACAGCTATTTGAACAGATGTACTTTCCAATAATTCACTTTTAAGAACATCAGCAAGTGCAAAATTTGTATTTGAAAGAATTTGTATTTTTGGCTGCATATAGTTTTATTTATCTTTTACTTTGGTTAAAAAAAGTGTTTCTAAGTAATCCGTACCTAAATAATTATATTGGGTTTCAAAGACCTTCGTTTTACCGACACTATTTAAAATAAATTCGATTTCTTCCAACTTGATTTTATTTTCAGAAGAACTACTTTTAGAGTTGTAAGTATTGTTGTAGGAAACGGCTAAATATTTGACATCTAAATTTTCGACCAAATCACGAAAAGCATTTTTTGCTCCAACAGTACAATAAACACTCGTGTTTTCGGCTTTGGGTTTTAGTGCAGTACCAAATAATTGAGGTTTTTCCCACGTCACAAGATTATCATATATATGATAAAATCTGCTATACTGACGTGAGTTATATGGCGGGTCAATATAAGCAATATCAGCGTTGATTTTTCTTGCCAAAACGTTGGCATTTTCTTTATAAATTTTTATGCCTCCAAACTCAGCTGGCTCTATCAAATGCAACTCTAATCTTTTTGCTTTAATTGGTTTTTTTATATAAGCATCAAAATGACCTACGGTGTTTGCTATTTTATCAATATTATATATTAGTGTTGTAATCAATATAGAAAATTCTTTTTCTGTCAAATTTTCTTTTTTTTGCTCCAAATCTTCTCTAATATGACCTATTAATTTAGCTGTTTGATAGTCAAAAAACTTATCCCCAAAGTTTAATGAAAAATAATTGTCGTCCAAATTGGCTGGATTTAAGTTGTTGTAATCGTCTAAAATTTGCTCTACTTTTTCAATATCACAAGGAGAAATTTGAAAAAAAGCCTTGTAAATAATATTATTTGAATGTAAAATATCATTTACAATTACAGTATCGAAGTACTTGAAACTTGCTTTTGCTACACTTCCTGTGCCTGCAAAAATATCTAAAAACGACTTGCAATTTTCAGTTTCAGAAAGTATGGTTTCTAAAATCCAGTTTGTTAGCTTATTCTTATTGCCTATGTACCTTCTACTTTCTAAAGCAATCTGTTTTTTAATTTGAACGTTAGGAAAAAGTGTTGCAGACTTTCCATAAATGATAGTTTCTTCTGCCACTTTCAAAGCCTCTAAACCAAAGTCTTCGTCTCTTACCTCCGAAATTAATTTATCACTCAACCAATGAACTAAAATATTGTGTTCATCGCAATTATATACTTGGGAAAGTTGTATTACTTGCTCTTTGGTTGGCAAACGTTTACCGTTTTCGATGCGGCTTAATAACGACAAATTTATATTTGTCTTTTTATGAACTTCTTGTAATTGTAGTTCTAAATTTTCACGAGTTTCCTTTAAATAATTACCTATTGAATACATAATATTTTAATTTTGACAATATTTGTCAAAATTAAAATATTATTCTAAAACTCATGTGTTTTTTCTATTTTTTTTTACTTTCATTGCTCATAACTTCCCATTCCCACCAAAACTACCTTTCCATTCCAACCTTATTTTTCTTACAAACTATTGGTTATCAACGCACTAAACAGTAGCTGCACGATGTCAAGCAAAGTTATTCTTTCGCCAAGTTTGTTCGTATTTCCTCAATTTGTTCTGTTGTCAAAGTAGTTAGCTCTGTGATTGTCAAATTGTCAAAACCTTTCAAAATCGCATTGCTCGCAAGTTTTGTTTTTTCTTCAGCTCTGATTCTATCTTCTGCTTCTAATTTCAACGTCAATATTTCACTTGCTTTATAACTTAGATATTCCATATACCGATTATAGCTATATTTGTCATCTGCATTAAGTCGCATAATGTCCAATACTTCGCCCGCTTCTTTGAGTCCTTTGGCTTTAAATTCGTCTTTGACTTCACTATTTTTTAGAAAATAAATCCATTCGTCCAATGTGTCTTTGGCAATATTATCGAATTTATTGACCTTGATAATATAATATTCAGGGAAAATATCTGAAACTTTATCTTTCAAAAATGCGGTTCTTTGCTTGTAAGAAAGTGCCAATGTATCGTGTTCATGCAATCCTTTAAAAATCGTACCGCCTTTGTAAACGTAATCTTGCCCCTGCCCGAGGTCAAAATAAACAATGTTAATGGATATTATTTTTTTGATTTCAATATATTCCTGCCCCAAATTGAAATTTTCTGTCAATGCTTTTGAAGCGCCATAAGCCATTCTTTGAAAATAGTCTATTTCATACGTGTTTTGAATTTCGATGATAATTAACTCATTTTTTGAATTTTTGGTCAAAATGTCCACCCGATTGAATTTATCATCTTCCGTTTCTTGATTGCCTTCACTCTCCAATATTTTTTCAATACGAATGTCGTCAAATAGTAATTCGCTTAAAAACCCTTCCAAAACACCAAAATTTGCTTTATTTCGCAATAATTTCTTTACCGCCCAATCAAATCGAATAAGTTTTTTGTTCATAATTATTTTATAAAAATTATTTGTGAGTTAGATAATATTGCAAGTAACTGATTATCAGTTACTTGTGCGACTAAAAAGTAAACATTAAATACAAACCCCTTGATCATCAACCACTTACACATTATCTATTTTTATTTTTTCATTTAGTGGTCGTATCAAAAAAGTAGCCGATGCCGCCAATAGCAAAAATACGCCAGCGAATGTTATTGCTTGTCGGGCATCATTTTGAAGAAAATTTTTGAGAATATACCCAAATGTTAAATTCTGAATAATCATCGGTATCACAATCATCATATTGATTATTCCCATATAAACGCCATAACGTTCTTTTGGAATGTCACTTACTACCATTAAATACGGAATACCCATCATGCTCGCCCAAGCCACTCCAAAACCTGCCATAGGCAAAAATAGCAGATATTTGTCGGTGATGTGAGGAAAAACCAACAACCCCAAGCCCGCCATTATCAAGCAAATGATATGCACCAATTTTGGGCTGTACTTATTGGCAAACCAAACCAAGCTAAAAGCCGACAAAAAAGTGACAATATTGTACCAACCATTGACCAAACTCGCCCAGCCGACGGCTTCCTCGTAGCGTTTCATATCCAGCGCGGGAGTCGTGTTCCAGACCGAAAGTGCGATGCTTTTGGAGTTGTTTTGCCAGTAACAAAAAAGTGCGTACCACTGAAAAAGATACACGAGAGCAAGTTGCCACATTACCTTTGGCATATCTTTGATGGCTTCAAAAATCTCTCTAAAAGGCTGTAAAAGTCCAGTGTTTCCAGCTTTTAGGGCTTTGAGTTCTTCGGCGGTCGGGGGGATTTCGGGGGTCGTGTACATACTCCACCACACGGACGCTATCGAGCAAACCGTCCCCAAAAAGAAGGACGCAAATACCCAATAGGGGATTGCGCCGTGCGAGCCAGTGATGAATTTTTGGAAGGCAAACAGCGAAATATTTGCCAGCGTAATGCCCAATCCCGTAAAAAAACTTTGGGAAAGAAAGCCCGTTGCGTGCTGTTCTTGCGGCAGTTTGTCGGCGACAAAGGCGCGATACGGCTCCATAGCAGTATTGTTTCCAGCATCTAAAATCCACAACAAACCAGCCGCCATCCACAAACTACTGCTAAAAGGAAAGGCGAAAAGTGCCAAACTACAAATAATAGCACCGACCAAAAAGTAGGGTTTTCGCCGTCCCCAACGCGGATGCCAAGTTTTGTCGCTCATCGCGCCGATGATGGGCTGTATCAAAAGTCCTGTCATCGGACCCGCCAAGTTGAGCAT
This sequence comes from Saprospiraceae bacterium, assembly GCA_043767025.1. GTDB lineage: Bacteria > Bacteroidota > Bacteroidia > Chitinophagales > Saprospiraceae > JAYUHK01. The sequence goes on from JAYUHK010000144.1 coordinate 8,687, forward strand.
GGGGATTTGGTCGGGATTGGCACCCAAAAAATCATAAATTGGGTTGATAGCACTTTGTTGGAGTCCAAAACTGTACTGAATCCCAAAAAAACCAACATTCATATTGATTATTTGCGAAAATGTCAGTTTGGGCTTGAAAGTGTAGCTGCTGTTGTTTGGGTTGATTGCTGCGTTAGCGTTTGCCATAAATTGAGTCGAATAAGGAATGAAGAGATTCGTTTTGTTTGAAAAAGCAAAACTAAACTTTTAATTATTATTCGGGCAACAAATTTTATTTTTATTTCAAATCAACCAAAAATCTATCAAAAATAAGCTGCCATACAGAACACTTGCCAAACCATTGGTGGTAAAAAAAGCGCGATTGATATTACTCAAATCGTTTATGTTCAATATTTTATGTTGATAATAAAGCATTGTTAAAAATATTAGTGCGCCTATCCAGTGGATAAATCCGAGAGATTCGGGAAAGGCTTTTTGCAACAACACCGAAACAAACAGCATCGCCGCCGCCGCCACGAGGTGCGCAAATTCGGACACGCGCAAGGCTTTCTTTGCGCCCAACCAAGTCGGGACAGAATGTAAAGATTGTTTTTTGTCAAAATCTTCGTCTTGAAGCGCATAAATAATATCAAAACCGCCTACCCAAAACAAAATAACGACACTAAAAATCAAGGGAATAGAATCAAAATTTCCGCCTGTCGCCAAGTATGCTCCAATCGGCGCAAGCGACAGCCCCAAGCCCAACACAAAGTGGCAAAGCCAAGTAAAACGCTTGGTAAAACTGTAGCCCAACACGACCAAAAGAGCAATAGGCGCAAGTGCAAAACACTTAAAATTGATAAAATAGGTTGTCACAAAAAATAAAAAACTTGACATAAACACGAAGCCAAGCGCAGCATTGGGAGAGATGGCGCCTGAAGGGATTTCGCGTGTCACAGTTCGGGGATTTTTTGCATCAATTCGACGGTCTAAATAGCGATTGAAAGCCATCGCCGCACTGCGAGCGAAGACCATACAAAGGACTACCAAGACGGTTTTTTGCAAAAAATTTTCTGGCTGATGGAGTTTCAGACCTATCGAAAGTCCCACTAATGCGAAAGGAAGTGCAAAAATAGTGTGGCTGAAAGCCACCAAAGAGAGATATTTTTTCATAAAAAACAAAATAAAAGCAAAGAAAAAACAATATTTTTTAAACAAAGTTCTGTTTCTTTGCTTTTACTTTGATATTTTTATAAACTCTTTCGATTAATGTTTGGCTGGCTCCGTCCCTTTTTGAGGTTCAGGTTTCGGCGCATTGGGGTTTTCTTTTACCTTGCCTTTTATGGTCAAAAAAGTCTGCGGCGGGTTCGTATTGGCTGTCACAGTTACGCGTTTTTCCAATGGCGTAGCACTCGCTTTGCCCGAAGAATTGAACTCTACATTGATTTGTCCAGTCGCGCCCGCCGGAATCGGCTCGTGGGGCCAGTCTGGGACCGTACAGCCACAGCTGCCTTTTGCGTTGCTAATCATCAACGGCTCATTCCCCGTGTTTTTGAATTTATAAACGTGTTGGACTTTCGCGCCGTCCTCCACTTCGCCAAAATCAAACTCCGTTTCCACATATTCGATACTTGTCACAGGACCCGGTGGCGGCGCAGTTTCGCCTGCCGCAGCGTTGGGAGTAGCGCTTGTGGTAGCTTTTTTGTCATTCTTACAAGCCGAAAAACCCAGCACGAGAAGAATTGCAAACACACTCAAAAATTTAACTTTCATCTGTCTTATTTTTTTAGTAATTTAAAAATTATTATACATATACAATAGAAACGCAAAATTATAAAAATATCATGAATGAAAGTGCTTTAAATCGTTTTTTTTCAAAACATCGCTCTATCTTTGTAACTCACGTTACGCCAAAAATCTTTTTACTAAAATTTCAGACAGCATTTTATTCAAAGTCACTGTATTTTCAGACGTGCCTTGTAGAAATTCAAGTTTTTGCAAAAATATCGTC
>JAYUHK010000145.1:0-10141 GCA_043767025.1 Saprospiraceae bacterium
TTAAGAACTCATGTTACGCAGAATATTTTTACTAAAATTTTAAGCAGCATTTTATTCAATGTGACTGTATTTTCAGACGTGCCTTGTAGAAATTCAAGTTTTTGCAAAAATATCGTCAGGCAAAGCGAAAACTGTTTGAAGTCTGGCGGAGCCGACGAGTATTTTTCGCGCGCCGACGGGATTTTTAAGCAAAAACTTTAGAATTTCTACAAAGCACTTGATTTTTTTGGTTACTTTTTTTATCAAGAAAAAAAGTGACAAAAACCAAGAAAATTACCACCAAATCAAGCTCAAATGAGTCAATCTAAAATTCTTGCGTAACACAGTTATTAAAAAAATAAATCATTCCTTACCTCTAATCTTTCAGATATTCCTCCAAAGTTTTTACTTTGATAGTTTCGGGTTCTGATAGCGCGTTCAAAGTCTTGACTTGGTCAGAGTAAGCGTCAAATTTAACCTTCACTTTTGCCATTTCCGCTTCGAGCTCGGCGGTTTGCGATATTTGTCCGTCGGACGGTTTGCCCGGATAGTTGGCAACATAAAGATACAATTTAGAAATTTTCTCTCGCAACGCTTCGCTTTCGTCAATATAAAAATCGCCGTCCAACGCTACGAGCGTATTCTGATATTTTTTTACCTCTTCCGCAAATGCTTTCAGTTTGTCGGCAGTGGCTTTGGGTGCTTTGGCGGCGACTTTGTCCGCCTGCGTGAACATATCTTTCATCGCGTAATACATCCAACCCAAATTATTGGTCATATTGTAGAGCCGAATCTGCACGTCGCGCTGTGCCTTTCGCTCGGCGGCAGGATAATTGATGTTCGCTTTGGGGTCAAATGTAAGAGTCACATTTTGCGAAAATTCCTCCGCTCCTTTTTTTACTTTGACCGTATAAACGCCGTCTTCGAGCGGCGGCGTACCGAATATTCCACCAAAAACTGCTTGTCGGTTGTTGCTCGGCGCGGGTTTTGTCATCGGCAAACGAGTTGGAAGTGCCACTACGTTGATGCCCGCGCTTTTTCCCGCAGGCAATTCTTTGACGAGTTTTCCTTTTGCGTCCAACACTTCGAGCGTCATTTTACCAAAAGTATGGCGGCTTTTCATGTAGTAAGCGATAGAGGCGGCTTCGTCGGGATTGTCGCCCACGAACTGCCCAGCTCCAGTCGCTCCGCCTTCGCCGCCGCGACCCAAGCGGACGACCGCCGTTTTGGGTGGAAAAAATGCAAATTTCTGCTCCGCAAATTCCGCATTCACTTGGCGAAGCGGCGCAATATCGTCCATGATATAAACGCCTCTGCCATGCGTGCCGATGACCAACGCGCTTTCGGTAGGGTGGATAACCAGCGAGCGCACGGCGACTTTGCCCGGAAAGTTGTTGGTAAATTTTTTCCAACTCATGCCGCCGTCAAGGGAGATAAACAAGCCCAATTCGGTGCCAACAAACAGCAGATTCGGCGATTTTAAATCTTCGACAATCGTGTGGACGTATCCTTCCACTTCGGGCGTGACGAGCGAAGTCCAAGTTTTGCCCAAGTCGGTAGTTTTGAAAATATAGGGTTTTTTGTCGCCCGTGTTGTGTCCGTCGAAAGTCACATACGCCGTATTTTTTTCAAAGTGACTGGCTTCGATGAAACTGCACCAAGTCAATTTCGGCAGCCCTGCGATGTTAGGAGCTACGTTTTTCCAAGATTTTCCGCCGTCGGTGCTGACTTGCAAATTGCCGTCGTCGGTACCAGCCCAAATAATTTTTCCATCTTTGGGCGACTCCGAAATGCTGTAAATCGTGGTGTTGTTTTCTGCCGTAGAGTTGTCAATCGATAGTCCGCCTGATTTTTTTTGTCGCTGGCGTTGGGGGTCATTGGTCGTCAAGTCGGGCGAAATTCTCGTCCACGTGTCGCCTCTATTTTCGGTAACGAACAAATATTGGCAAGCAAAATACATTCGCTCGGGATTGTTGGGACTCAAATGCACGGGCGCATTCCAGTTGAAACGAAACTCTGGCTCGCCCAACGTCGCGATGGGGCGAATGAGTTTTGACTGCCCATCTTTTTTATTGTACCGCATGAGTTCGCCACCTTGCGACTCCGAATAAACAATATTTTTGTCCGTCGGATGCCGAAACGACCAAAAACCATCGCCGCCCGATGTGGTTTTCCAGTCGCTGTTTTGTATTCCGCCCGGCGCGCTGGAGGGAGCAAACCAAGAGTTGTTGTCTTGCAAACCGCCATAAACGTTGTAGGGTTCGTCGTTGTCCACGCTGACGTGATAGAACTGCGAAAGCGGCAAATCCATAAACATTTCAAAAGTCTGTCCGCCGTCCAACGAGCGATACGCGCCGCCGTCGGTGCCGATAAAAACCGCATTGGTATTCTTTGGATTGATCCACGCACAGTGCATATCGCCGTGTACGCCGCCGCCGACCTGCCGAAACGAGTTGCCGCCGTCCTCGCTGATGGACATACTCAAACCTGCTTTGTAAATTTTCTTTTCGTTGTTGGGATCTACCGTGAGGCGAGAAAAATAAAACGGACGCACGGTAAGATTGAACTCACTGTTCATTTTTGTCCAAGTCTTGCCGTTGTCTTCGGATTTGTAAAGTCCTTTGTCGGCTTTTTTTTCTGCTTCGATGGTCAGGTACATAAAGTTGCTATTGGACGGCGCGTAAGCGATAGCCATACGCCCAACGATTGCGTCGCCTGTGGGCAGCGCGATTTTTTTCCAATTTTTGCCACCGTCGGTACTTTTGTAAAGTCCGCTGCTTTTTCCACCCGAATTAAAAAAGTCGGGCGTGCGGCGATGTTCCCACATAGCGGCGTAGATGGTGTTGGGATTTTTGGGGTCTATTGCCAAGTCCGCACAGCCAGTATTTTCGTCAATGTAAAGAATTTTTTGCCATGTCGTGCCGAAGTCGGTGCTTTTAAAAACGCCGCGCTCGGTGTTGCCGTCCCAAAGATGTCCTTGCGCAGCGACATAAACGGTGTTGGAGTTGCTGGGGTCGATGACGATGTCGGCGATGTGTTCGGAGTCGCCGAGTCCCTTGAACTCCCAAGTGTTGCCGCCGTTTTTGGAAAGATAAACGCCTGTGCCGACCGAAACGCTGTTGCGCACCCAGCTTTCGCCTGTGCCGACCCAAACAGTGTCGGGGTGCGATTGGTCGATAGTTACTCTTCCGATGGACATAGTTTGCTCGTCGAAAATGGGGCGAAAAGTAGAACCCGCATTGACGGATTTCCAAACGCCGCCACTTGCCGAGCCGACGTAGATGATTTCAGGTTTGCTGTTCACGCCGTCTATGTCCGCTACTCGTCCGCTCATAGCGGCGGGTCCAATGCTGCGAGCGCGCAAGCCGCCGAAAGACATTTGCAAGGGTTTGTTTTGTGCGATGCCGTCGGCTGCGAAAGTCAGCAGGCAGAAGATTGTTAGGGTCGAAATGTCAAGTATTTTCATTGGTTTGGATTTTTTTATAAAAAAAACGGTAGCGTTGCGTTAGGAACGCGTCTAAAATAAACTATTTATTTTTTCTTCATTCCTTATGCACCAACGCTACCGTTTTTGAGAAAAATATTATGGCGGAAATTACTTTTTCGCCGGAAAAGCAAACTCTGCGTCTTCGATTTTGGGGTTCATCGTCACTTTATTGATTTTCATTTCCATCGCTGTTTGTCCGTTCATTTTGTTGGCGATGGCGTGCGGCATCATGATGTCGCCTTCTTTTTCGTAGTTGCTCATGTAGATTTCCATAGCTTGACCTTTCGCGGGACCCGAAGTGGCGAAAGTGCGAATCATCACGGGAACGAAATTTTCGGGGTCGAAGAAGTAGAGTACTTCGTCGCCGTCTTTTTTCGTCAGTTTGAGTTTGATGGTTTTTGCGCCGTCGATTTCTTCCATGCCTTGCAGTTCGGCTTTGTGTCCTTTGTCTTTGTAGTTGATAAGGTCGTCCTCGAACATATTTTTGGAGGCATCTTTGGTTTCGTCAGCGTCTTTTTTTACTGCGTCGTCACCGCCCGCAAAAGGATTGATGCGCCACGCGTCCTTGCCGTCAAAAGCATCTACAAAAGTTTTTCCTTGCAGGCTCACGACGCTTTTGGTCAGATTCGGGCGTTTTTGGAGCGTCGTCATTATCAAAGTCATGCCTTGCACACTTACTTCGCCCTCCAACTGCATTGTTTTGAGGTCTTTCCATTTTTCTGCGCCGACATTTTTGTAGTAATTTTTGAGGACTTCGTCCAAAGTTTGCGCTTGCAGGTGTAAATTGATTGCCAACAAAAGCAACAAAGTCATCGTGGATTGAAAGATTTTTTTCATCGTTTGAATTAATTTTTTTTTAAGTTTGAATGATATTTTATTTTAAGTAGTTATAAGTTTTTAGTTTTTAGTTTTTAGTTTTTAAATTTGAGTCATCATAAACTATTGAAAATCAACGAATTATGTCGAATATTAAATGTCATCTATTTAAGTGTAAGAACTTACCCAAAGAAATGAGAAAAAGATAAACCATTTATTTTCTTCATTCCAAAGATTTATTTTTTCATTGATTGCTCTTTGTATTCGTCAAAAATTCGCTGCCGATTGAGCCAATAGTGCGTTGGAATTTGTAACTCTTGCTCGAAAAGTTGAGCCATTTCGGGCGAAATAGCTACCAAGCAGTCGGTGATGCCAAGAATATTCTTTTCCGGTTTTTGTAGGCGCAGCGCAAATTGCTGTGGTGTCAAGCCTAATTCTGTTAGCTTTTCTACAAGGTCAATGCCCTGATGCGAAATATTTTTAGGAAAATATTGATTTTTAAATTTTGCTTCAGTTGTCATTTTTCTTTGTGATAATTTGTAATTTCGATTATTTCAACGCCTTCAATTTTCCCAAACTCACGAATTAGCTTATCCGCGTCATTGGCTAATTTTTCTAATTTTCTATTGCTAAAAGTAATGTCCAAATTGAAAATAAATTTTATGCAATGCAGTTGATTTATTCAAAAGACACGCAACTGAATTTTAAAAACAATCTGCTTTCTTTTGCCCCACAAAGTTGTTGTTTTCTCTGCGAACTTACAAAATTTTTTTACGAAAATCGGTTATTTTACGACTAAACGTATGGTTTTTACAATTCTGTATATTTTTTTGTGTAAAAAAAACCATGCCTGCGGCGCACTTTTAGGCACTCCAATACGTTTAGAGTTGGAAAAAATCAAGTCTTTTCGTAAATTTGCCTTTCAAAATAATTTAAAATAAAATAATGAAAAAAATCATCTTCGCACTCGTCGCTTGCAGTTGCTTTGCCGCCCAAATATCCGCTCAAGGTATCGAATTTTTTCACGGCAAGTGGGACGAAGCCCTCGAAAAAGCCAAGAAAGAAGAAAAAATCATCTTCGTAGATGCCTTCGCCCAGTGGTGCGGTCCGTGCAAGCGCATGGCTGCAACGGCGTTTCCGGATCCCGCTGTCGGAAAATTTTTCAACGACAACTTTGTGAGCCTCAAATACGACATGGAAGCCCCCGAAAACCAAGATTTTGCCCGAAAATTTCCCGTCAATGCTTACCCAACACTGTTTTTTATCAGTGCCAAAGGCGAATTGGTACAAAAAGCCGTCGGCGGACGCGATGCCAAAGGTTTGCTCGAACTCGGACAATCCATGAGCAACAAAGTGGACAACTCCAAAGACTTTGAAAAAGCCTACAAAGAAGGCAACCGCGAAGCAGATTTTATGCTCAAATACGTCCACGCACTCAACAAAGCCGGCAAAAGCAGCGTCAAAGTCGCCAACGAATACATCGCATCGCAAAAAAATCTCGACACGCCCGATATGTTGCGGTTTTTGCTCGAAGCCGCCTCCGAAGCCGACTCCAAATTATTCGACCTGATGGCTGAACGAAAAGATAAAATCGTAGCTTTGTTGGGCGAAAACGCAGTAAAAGAAAGCATCGAAAAAGCCTGCAAAAAGACGGCAAGCAAAGCGGTAGAGTTCAAAAGCAAAGAACTCAACGAAGATGCAAAAGCAAAAATGAAAAAATACGTCCCCGAAAAAGCCGCCGCCTTCGCCCTCCAATCCGATACCGACTATTGCAAAGCTGCTGGCGACTGCAAAGGCTACCTCAAAGTTTGCGAAACTTGCGCCGACGCAGCCAAAAACGATGCCGTCAAACTCCACGAACTGGCGCAAGATTTGGAAAAAAACTTCGGAAAAGACAAAAAAGCCATGAGCCGCGCTGAAAAATATGCCAAAAAAGCTACCGAAAATGGTAAATTACCCGTTTATTTTTTCACTTACGCGAATATTTTATTTAAAAATGGAAAAAAATCGGACGCACTCAAAATGGCAAACAAAACGATAGAACTTTCAAAAGAAAACCCTATGATTGGCAACATGGCAGAGCAATTAATCACAAAAATCAAAGAAAGTTAGCGATGGACAACACGCTGGTAGAACAACTTTTGGATACGCCCGACTTGCATTTTTTGCTCCAAGAAGTGAACAACAGCTTGCAAGCAGAAGCCAAGCGGCGCGCAGAATTTTATGATTGGATAAATGAAGACCACAAGGCGGAATTTATCAACGGGCGCGTCGTGCTACATTCGCCCGTGATGCTGCGGCATTGGGAAACTTCGATTTTTCTTTCTTCTTTGTTGCACTTCCACGTCGCAGTCAATGATTTGGGTAAAATTGCTGTCGAAAAAGCCATGCTGCACCTGACTCGCAACAGCTACGAACCAGATATTTGTTTTTTTTCAAAAGAAAAAACTGCCGATTTTGAGCCGCAGCAAATGTTGTTTCCTGCGCCTGATTTGGTGGTAGAAATTCTCTCCAAAAGCACCGAAAAAATAGACAGAGGCGTAAAAAAAATAGACTACGCCGCGCATCGCATCGCCGAATATTGGATAATCGATGCCGACAAGCAAAGCATTGAGCAGTGGAGTTTGCCGCAATCTACCGCCACCGAGTACGTTTTGTGCGGCGTTTGGAGCGGCGACCAACGCCTCACGAGCCACGTTATCAACGGTTTTTCTATCGAAGCCGCCGCCGCTTTTGATGCCGCCGCCAACCAACGCGCCATGCAAGAACTGAAAAAATAAAAACTGATTTTGAACCTTATGAACCGATTATTAATTCTCCTCTGCGTACTTTTTGGGGTGTTTTCCCAAATTTTATCCGCGCATACGCCTCCCGATTCGCTCGACAATGGTATTCGCTTTGAGCGAAATAAGTCGTGGGCGACCGTGTTGCAAAAAGCCGCTTTTTCTCAAAAAATAATTTTTTTAGATGCTTACACGAGTTGGTGCGCGCCGTGCAAACGAATGGAACGCGACGTTTTTTCGGACTCATTAGTTGGTAGTTTTTTCAACGAAAAATTTATCAATGTCCGTATGGATATGGAGAAAGGCGAAGGTATAGCTTTGCGCAAACAGTACGCCATCGAAGCCTTTCCGACTTTTATTTTTTTGAATCCCGATGGTACTTTCCTGCATCGGACAGCAGGTTATCGGACCGCAGAGGACTTTTTGGAGCTTGGACAAATTGCGCTCAACCCTAAAAAAAATCTTTTAGCCCTCCAAAAACGATACGACAATGGCGAGCGCAATCCTGATTTTTTGTACGAGCTGACGCAACAAAAATTTGCCGCAGCCGACGGAAGCCACGCACAATGCGCAGAAGAATATCTCAAAACACAGCAAAATTGGAGTGAAGAAAAAAATATTCGCTTCATTTTCAAATTTGTCAATAGTTCTAACTATGTCACATTTAATTATTTTTTGAAAAATAGATTGCGTTTTGAAACCGTCGTTGGGCAGCAGCCTGTGGTGGCGAAAATGCAGGATTTGATTTACCAAAAAATAAACGATACAAAGGAAAAACCAACGCTGGAGCAAGTGGATTCCCTGTTCGCAAAAGCCTATCCCGAGCGCGCGGCGCGGCTTTCTGCCAACTTTCGACTCAATTATTATCGGCAAGCGGGCGACCGCGAAAATTACGCAAAGTCGGCAGTAGCTTATTTTGACAAGTTCGAAGCCGAAGATGCCGCCGAACTCAACGACGTGGCATGGACTTTTTATAAGGTCATCGAAGACCCAAAAATGCTCGGCGAGGCGACCGATTGGGCAAAAAAATCTATCCGAATAGAAAAAAGTTATGCCAATCTGGAAACTTTGGCTTCGCTTTATTTTAAGAGAGGAAAAATGCGCCGCGCCCGCAAAGCCGCCCAATCTGCCATCGAATTTGCAAAAACCAACGGCGACAATTACGCCAGCATGGAGGCATTATTAACCGAAATTTTAAAAAAATAATATCTTGTGACAGAGTATTTCGACAGCAGATTAAAAGCGTGATTTAGAAACAATAGACCAACAAAGAATTTTTTAGCTTTTTTATTATTATTTTTGTAAATTGTTTGAACCAAACCTGCATTTTTGTGTAATATTGCACGAAGTTATTTTAATCACCTTATTAATTTATTGAAAAAATGTTGAAACATCTTACAAAATTGGCTTTTGTCTGTGTATTGGTATCGTTTTATTCCCAAAATCTAAATGCGCAGTCTGTATTCGCAGATGCGTATGCCCAAAATGTATCATTTGTGGAGTTCGGCGGCTCGACCAACGCCATTTCTATTGACAATGTAGAAAAATATTCGGGCAGCTCTTCCCTAAAAATCGTCGTCCCTGCTGCTGGCTACACCGGCGGCGCAATGGTGGCAGCCGCCGCTCAAAATCTATCCGCTTATAATGCGGTGACTTTTTGGGCAAAAGCAAGCGCAGCAAAATCTCTCAACGTTGTTGGGTTTGGCAACAATGCAGTTACTACTGCTTTGGCAAGCGAATGGAATTCGTTGGCAGTCACTACTTCGTGGAAAAAATTCATCGTCCCAATCGCTAATCCTTCCAAACTAAGTGCCGAAACTGGACTTTTTCACTTTGCCGAAGGCTCTGATGAAGGTGCTTATACGCTTTGGATTGATGATGTCAAATACGAAACATTGGCAGCCGGAATCATCGGAACTCCGATACCAACTATGGCTTCCAGCACCGTCAATACAACCGTCGGCGCGACCGTCGCCGTGAACAGTTGCACCGTAGTTTTTCCTGTCAGTGGTGCTAACCAAACGCTGAACGTAGCAGCTCCCAACTTCACATTTTTGAGTTCCAATGCAGCCGTCGCTTCGGTAAGTAATGCGGGCGTAATCTCCGCTCTTTCGGTAGGCACGACCACCGTAACCGCCAAGTTGGGCAGCATCAACGCCGCAGGTTCTATGACAGTCAATGTAGCTGCCGCAACAGCACCTATGACTTCCGCACCGACTCCTACTGCGCCCGCTTCGAGTGTTATTTCGCTTTTTAGCAACGCTTATACGAATGTGACGGTAGATACTTGGTCAGCAGTTTGGGACCAAGCAGACGTGGCGGACGTACTAATCGGTACGACCGACAACGTGAAAAAATATACCAACCTAAATTATGCAGGTGTAGAATTTACTTCCAGCACCATCAATGCGACCTCGATGACGACTTTTCACACTGATATTTGGACTCCTGACGCAACAGAGTTCAGGATAAAATTAGTTGATTTTGGTGCGAATGGCAGCTATGGTGGAGGCGACGACACGGAGCAAGAATTGGTATTCAACTCGACTTCGACTCCCGCATTAGTTCCCAACACATGGGTAAGTTTTGATATTCCTATGAGCAGCTTTACGGGATTGGCTTCCCGCGCCCATCTCGCCCAGCTACTCTATATCGCCACAGGCTCGACGGTCTTTGTGGACAACGTTTACTTTAAAGGAACTCCGCAGCTGCCTGTCGGTCCGCTTACCTCCGCGCCTCTTCCTACTGCTGGTCAAAATAAAGTAAAATCTTTGTTCAGCAATGCCTATACGAATGTTCCAGTAGATACTTGGTCGGCAGTTTGGGACCAAGCTGATGTGTCGAATTATGTAATCGGAACGACCGATTCTGTCAAAAAATATACAAATTTGGCTTATGCAGGTGTGGAATTTACCTCCAACACTATCAATGCGACCACGATGACGCATTTCCACACCGATATTTGGACTCCGAATGCAACGGAATTTAAGATAAAATTAGTTGATTTTGGTGCAGACGGAAACTTCGGCGGCGGCGACGATTCAGAACACGAATTGAGCTTCAACGCGACCAGCAA
>JAYUHK010000146.1:0-20939 GCA_043767025.1 Saprospiraceae bacterium
TCCAAAGGTTAAAACCATTGGCGACTAAATCGGTCATCGCTATGCGATTCCGATGTGCATAACAAATCGCATAGCGATGACCGACTTCGTTGTGTTGGGTTTTAACCCAACCAACCCAACCCAAATAACCCAACCAACCAACCCAACCAAAATATATCCAATTTCCCACATTTTATAAAAATCAACAATTACAGCCACCTTCTATTACTAAATTATTATTCTTTACAAAAAATTCAAATCTACAAGTTTCATTATTGTTAATAATAAATTTTTTGGCTGTTTTGTCATATTGGAATTCGTAACCGCTAAACACAGTTTTTATAAAAATATAGCCTTCATAAAGGCTTAAATTAGGAAAAGTAAAAGTTTCTAAACCTCCTTCTTGTCCAACTTCCAGCGAATAGAATATGCTTTTATTGAAATATGTATTGAAACGTACTTTATAAGCCTCGCCCGCTCCCGCTTCGAGAAGTTTTTTAATTTCTTCTTCTCGCAAATATCTCTTTTTACCACCTTTAAAATCTATAAACTCCGTTTTACCTATTTTTCCTACGGACTTTTTTAGGTACGTTAATAAATAGTTATCTGCAGTTTTCTGTGGCGCAATCAACCTCGACATATATCCGTCAAATACAAATCCTTCTTGGTCGCCGTATTTTACCAATAACCAAACGCTTTTTACCTTGAAATTTTTAAACTCTTCTACTTCGTGCGCCACGATTATGCCAATATTGGACTGTACGATTACTTTCGTCCCGTAGGGCAAGGCAACCATTTTTTCGCTTTTCGCATCGGGTAATTTGCGCATATTCAATCCCGACAATGCCCAAACGTATATCGTGTCGCCTTCCTTGAAACGCGATTGTTGAGCAAAACAAATGGTTGTCAAAAACAACAATAAAATCGCTAAATTACTTCTCATTTTACGGGTTCATTGAATGGGTTTTCAGATGTTTTGGGTCTGAACAATATTAAAGTATAATTTTTTTTTTTTTGATTCGTCACTCTAACTATTTGACAGTCAGATAGTTATAAGCCAATTCTAATCCTTGTACTTGCGCACTGATGTAGCGGCGAAGGGTTGGGTAGTCGCCCTGTGCGTGTTGCAAAAAACCAGATGCCTGCCCATAAATGGCGGGCGTTTTGAGTTTTTTGATGCAATAAAAACCGTCCAAAAATGTTTTGATGCCTCCCGAAACGATGATTTGGCGGCACTGTACTCGCTCTCCGAGTTCCAGCAAAAGTTCGTTTGTCAAGTCCGTCATCTCGTAGGCAGTATGCCCGATGTGCGCCAACTCGTTGAATATCAGTTGTTTCTGTTCGTCGCTGCGCAAGAGTTCCAATTTGGCAAAATTCGTTCCGCCGTTTGCCGCAAAATCTATTGCCGCCAGAGGTAGTTGCAGCAGCGCGCGCAAGCTCGCTTTTCCCATTCCCTGCCCAACTTCCTTGACTATAATCGGATAAGCAACGTGTTCCAAAACCGTTTTTATGGTGTCTATCGGTGCTTTTTTGAAGCGGTCGCCTTCGGGCTGTAGCCATTCTTGCATCGGATTGACGTGGATAATCAAACCGTCGGCTCTCAACTTTTTTACCATGTCACTAATCAAGTGCAATTCATCTTTTTCTATCAATTCTTCCAACTGTGCAACCCCCAAATTTGCAAACAGAGGCATTTGGTCGCCCATCAACTCGCGCACGTCGAAGTCAGGCAAATATTCGTCGGAGTAAAGTAGCGAGCGGCAAGACCCAAGACCCATTCCCATTCCAAACTCGGCGCAAGCGCGCGCCAGATTTTGATTGATAATACGGGCTTTTTGAGTGCCGCCAGTCATCGAAGAAACCCACATCGGTACTCGAAGTGTTTTGCCCAAAAACGGAATCGGAGCAATCGAACCACCGCCTGCCGCCGACGGGTGCGCCGCCAAAAGTGGCTCGTAATAAAAACGAGAATCCAAAGTAGGAGCTGCAATCTGCGACTGGAGTGCCAACTCTATATGGTCACTTTTGCGTTCTACCGCCGTTGGGTCGTTATCGGATAAAAATTCTGGCATAAAAGAATGAATATTATTGAGAATAAGTTCATGCACTTAAATAGATGACATTTAATGTTAGACATAATTCGTTGATTTTCAATAGTTTATGATGACTCAAAATTAAAAACTAAAAACTTACAACTACTTATCATTAATAAATGAAGAAAAAAAGTCACAAAATCAAGAAAAAATGTTTTTTATACTTTCCAAAACCGCAACAATAAAGTTTCTAAACCCAAAAAAAGAAGCGCAAAAATCAGACACCATTTCCAAAGTACGATGCCTTGATTGCGGTCGCTGACTACATTCGTAAAGTTAGCTTCGGCGCGACTGTCCATAACAGCCAAGTTTTTGCGCGCAAAATTTTGTAATTCTTTCTCCGAAAAATAATCCAACGCGGACTCGCGGCGGTCATAATTGAACGCAAATTTTGACAAAACAGAGTCTTGCTTGAACATCAAGTCATAAAAATCAGCTTCTTTTATCTGGTTTTGGACACTCATTGTGAGCTTCGAGCCGAGCAATTTTTGTTCGGGAATAAACTCGCCTGTCTTACTTTTGAGTCGGTAGTTCGTTTCGCCGCCGTCCGCCGCAATGTTCACATTATCCGTTTCTAAAGACACATCTTTTCCAATAAAGTACGAAATTTGGCGGTTCTGTGCCGACGAAATCGCCATCTTGTAGAGCATCGGAATAAAAATCTCGCCGTTTCGCACCAGATTGCTGTATTGCTCGTCCAACGGTGCAGAGCAAACGTAAAGATTTCCTTTGTCCGCTCGGTATTTACTCAAAAAAGTGCTGCCGTCCCGATAGGTCAAAAGTTTTTCGACGGCTCGAAATTCATTAATTTTAAAATTACCTTTTGTGACAGGCAATTTTACATTAGAATTATTTTTTTCAAAAACATCTTTGAACACAAACTCCTCCGAGTTGAGGCTTTCGACTTCTCGTTGTTGCGCCTCAAAACTACTAAAATCATTGGCTTGGAACGATGTGAAAAAATTTCTGTACGAAGTCAAATCAGAAGCATTGCCTGACGGAAATAACATCACATTGCCGCCATTTTTGGAATATTGCAAAAGCTCCGCGCCTAAACCCGACGAAATAGTATTGAGCTCATTCAGAATAATGAGTCGGAAAGTGGATAGTTTGGAATAGTCCAAATTGCGGCTCGAAAGACTCGTCACTTTGAAAGCTCCCGCTCCCGCAAAAGCCGACTCCATGAATTTATTGGGCGTATTTTCGTTGATAATCAACACATTAATTTCTTTTGGGACTTCAAAAGAAAACAAATATTTGTCATCAAATTGGACTGGAAAGTCGGTAATCGAAAGTTCTGCCTCGTGCCAGCCCGTGCGCAAAATACTCATTTTGACCGTATCTGTGCGCGACGAGCGAGCGGGAATCTCGAAACTGCCCACTGGTTTTGCCTGTCCGTCATAGCGCAGCGCAAGGCGTATATCTTTGGCAACTTCGTTGCTGTGGTTGCTCATTCGTACCAGCAATGGGTTGATTTGGTTGGGCAGCGGAACAGGCGACTCAAACCAGCAGGAGTCAATACTGATGTTTTTCTCTTGCACTGCTTGAAGTGGTACGAGGTTAATATCGAGCAAAGTATCTTTAAAATTTGCCAAATCTGTGACATTTTTTTGGAAGTCAGAAATGATGAAAGCCGTTTTCAAATCTTTGGCAGCGGTGTTCAGCACTTGCTGTTGGCGTTGCAAAACTTTAGAAAAAAGCTGTGTAGCAGGAGATACTTTTATTTCTTCTATCAGATTGAGCGCGTCATCTTTACTCACCAAACGCTGGTGTCTGCCTTCAAAGTCGTTGGTCAAAATCTGAAAACGGTCGTCGGCAGCGTAGGCTTTTACGATTTCGCGAGCGCGCTGTTTTGCTTTCTCTACGAGCGGAGCTTCTTCACTCAAAGCACTCATACTGAACGAGTTATCTACAAAAACGCTCACCGCTTGCTCTCCTTGCTTGACCTCATTTTTTGACTTAATGAAAGGCTGCACGAATCCCAACACCAACGCCAGCAACGCCAAACACCGAGCCGCCAGCACCAACAGATTGCGCAGCTTGGAGCGCGCGCTTGTTTCCTCTTTCACCTCTTTGAGAAAGCGGACGTTGGTAAAATAAACCTGCTTGAATCGTCTGAAATAAAAAAGATGAATCAAAATCGGCACTGCCACAGCAAGGGCAGCCCAAAAAAACCAAGGGAATAAAAATTGCATATATTAAATTAAAAATCGTCTGTCGTCGTGGATAAAAATCACTAAATTTTTAGTGTAATTTTTCAATTTTATAATATTTTTCTAAAAAGACTTCCAAAAGACATACCTCAAAGTCTGCATCGTCTTTCATGTGTTTTTGCAGCCTTTTGTCGGTCGTCATCACTATGATTTTGCTTTCTGTGTGTTGTGCGGCTTCAAACAAGTACGTATCGCTATAAAAGTTGTATTTTCTTTGGACTTCTGCTACGTCCAGCTCCAAAAGTCGTTTGGTAGTAGCCGAAAACTCTATCAAATCAGAATCGTAAATTTGTCTGCAACGCTCCGAATTTTCTAATACCGTTGCGATAAAAAACTTAAAAAGTTTTCTGCTTTTCGGATAGTCCCCAAACTCGTCGCTGTATTTGAGTATTTTTGCTACAAAAGGACTGCCATTTCTTACGAGCAATAAGTCATTTTTTTGCTCAAAATTGTACAAAAAATCTTGTGCAAGGCGATGATTGAGTTCGGAGTTTCCTTTTGCTTCTGCAGGTCGCAAATATTCTGGAAACCATTCATTGATAACAAAATCCATGCGTTCTATTCGGTAATATTGAATAATTTTTTAAGATTATTCAGTTCAGTTTCATAAAAATTTTTCAATCCACCTTTTATTTGCCCGTGTTCATTGATGGGTTGATATTCTAATTTGGTCGTATCTTTTTCTTTTTTCAAAAAATAAACCTTTACGTCGTCAGCTGCAATATTTTTTTCTTCCACGTTGGTCATCAAGGCAGTCACCAAATTTTCGCTGTGCGTCGAAAGCAGAAACTGCTTTCTTTCTTTTTCACAAATTTCAATCATCACCGTTACCAACTTATCAATCATACTCGGATGCAGATGGATTTCTGGTTCGTCAATGCAGACCAAACGAATATCGGGGCGCAAGGCTTTGGTCAAAATGACCACCAACTGCCCAATGCCGTAGCCTTCATTCACGAGGTCATTCACGAATCCTGTTTCGAGGTCGCACACTTGCAATCGAAAGCTGCCATACGAAGGCACCAACGGGAGGACGCTGAACGATTTATTTACAATTTTCCCCAAATAATACGATACTTTGGCTTCTAATTTTCTATCGCGAGCCAACAAAACTGCCAGTTCTTTTTCGGTATAAATATTTTCATTTATCGGAATATCTGAATAAACAAACTGCGAAAAACCTCTTTGTATCGGGACAAAATCAACACTTGTCTGAAAAAAAGAGTATGGAGTCATAAACTCTAAAAAAAGGCGAATTTCTTTGTCCACCTTCAGTGCACTATCAATCGCATGGGCGAATAATCCATTCCAAACGAACATTTTTCTTTGATTATCTGGATTAGTTATTGCAGTAAAGTTATTTCCATTAATGGGGAAATTAATATCAGTTTTTAAACCATAAGTTGGGTTTGCAGCGATGCGCGTCAATGCTTTAGTTCTATTGCACTCCAAGTCAAAAGCTACACTTGTTTTTGTTGCAAAATCATTGGGATAATAAATCATATTCGCATTTATTTTCACTCCAATTTTCATCATTCGCTGTGTTTCTCTCCTAAAAATTATCTCATCGAACCCACCCAGATTGATATAAAAAGGCGTAAGCACTTCGTCCAACTGCCGATTTGCATTTTGCATCAGGTTTTTCAGAACCATCAGGGCGTACAAAAAGCTCGACTTGCCAGAGTTGTTTGCTCCGGTCAAAACCGTAATTTTTCCCAAGTCCAACGATTCATTTTCGATGCTCCGAAAATTATTTAGAGTTATTTGTTGCAGCATAATTTTAGGGAACTAATTTTTCAATTTTCAGCTTCTTCTTCCTCGCTTTCCTCTTCTTCTTCTTCGCTGCCCATTTGATTGTCCTCGTGCAACTTATCGAATATCGTTTGGATTCGATACATTTCGTCGAGCGTGTCGTCGAGGTGAAAAAATATATCGGGGATTACGCGCACGTGCTTCCGAATCCGCGCCCCAAGTGCCTGCCGCAAACGGACGGTTTCTTCCCGCAACAGCAGCACGGGAACTTGCTTGTCTTCGATGTTGTAAACGCTCAAATATATTTTTGCTACCATCAAATCGGGCGACATTTTTACCTCCGTCACCGTCACCAAAGCTGCCGTACCGTAGATGTACGAGCCTTCTTGCTGCAAGATGAATCCAAAATTGCGCTTCACCATTTCCGCCACTTGGCGTTGTCTTTTTGTTTCCATCTCTTGTATTTTATAGAAAATGACGAAATATTTAGTACTTTAAGCCTGCAAAATTAAGGAAAAAGTAGCGGCTTATCAATTTTTTATTTCTCCAAACGCCTTTTTTTTTCATATTTTTGCAAAAAATAATCAGCAAGAGAATGAAGAAAAAGTAAAGTAAGTTCCTGCACTTAAACAGATGACATTTAATATTCGACATAATTCGTTGATTTTCAATAGTTTATGATGACTCAAAATTAAAAACTAAAAACTTATAACTACTTATTCAGATTTTTCCAATCAATTCAAACAATAACAAGGCATTTTTGAGGCGCAACGCAGGGCGTTGAAATGAAAAAATAACGCAATGATTGGTTGTAATTTAGCCGAAAAAATGGGTAATTTATTTTAGACGCGTTCCTTAACTAAAATTTTTGGCTTTTGAAATGGCAAATACCAGCAGCACAAATTTATTGGACAGCCCCATAGAATATCTCAAAGGAGTCGGTCCGATGCGTGGGGATTTGCTGCGCAAAGAGCTGAATATCTTTACCGTCCGCGACCTGCTGCTTCATTTTCCACTTCGCTATGTGGATAAAACTAATTTTTTGCTGATAAAAGATATTTCGGACGAGTCGGACACTGTCCAGCTGCGCGGCGTGTTGCGGCGACTCGAAACGCTCGGCGAAGGTACAAAAAAACGAATCGTCGGAAAACTGCGCGACGAAACAGGCGCGATTGACCTCGTTTGGTTCAAAGGACTTAACTTTCTCGAAAAACAACTCCAAGTCGGCAGCGAATACATCGCCTACGGAAAAGTCAATGATTTCAACGGTCAATACAATATCCCGCACCCGGAGATGGAATTGGTCAGCACCGAAGCCGTCCAAAAAGCAGTCGCCTTTGAACCCGTCTATCCAAGCACCGAAAAGCTCAACGCACGCGGTTTAGATGCCAAAGCACGACGCAAACTCCTCGAAAGTTTGCTCGAAAAACTTGCGCCCAGCGACCTGCAAGAAATACTACCAGATTTTTTGTTGCAAAAATACCGTCTGCCCTCCCGCTTTGACGCACTCCGACAAATTCATTTTCCGAAGGAACTAACAGAACTCGAAAATGCGCGCCGCCGACTGAAATTTGAAGAATTATTTTTTCTCCAACTCCGATTACTGCACCTCAAACGCCGCCGCAAGGACACGGTGCGCGGTTATTCTTTTTCACAAATTGGTGATTATTTTAATAATTTTTACCAAAATTTTTTACCCTTCGAACTCACAAACGCCCAAAAGCGGGTGCTGAAAGAAATCCGCCGCGACTTGGCGGTCGGAATCCAAATGAATCGCTTGCTGCAAGGCGACGTGGGCAGCGGCAAAACCATAGTTGCGTTTATCGCCATGTTGATGGCGATTGACAACGGGTTTCAGGCTTGCCTAATGGCACCTACCGAAATTTTGGCGCAGCAACATTTCAACGCTATCAGCCAATATACAGACGCTTTGGGGCTAAAATCAGGATTCTTGTCGGGAAGTATAAAAGGAAAAAAACGAAATGAGTTGCTAAAATCGCTACAAGATGGCGAAATTCACATCTTAATCGGTACGCACGCACTCATCGAAGAACCCGTAGTGTACAAAAATCTGGGCTTGGCAATTACAGACGAACAGCACCGCTTTGGCGTGGCGCAGCGTGGCTCTTTGTGGAAAAAAAGTCGCCCTTATCCGCCACACGTCCTCGTGATGACCGCTACTCCTATCCCGCGCACACTCGCCATGACGCTCTACGGCGACCTCGACGTGTCGGTTATCGACGAACTTCCGCCGGGACGAAAAGCCATCGCCACCCAGCACCGCACCGAACACCATCGGCTGCGTATTTTTGGATTGATGCGGGAAGAAATCAGAAAAGGGCGACAAATTTACATCGTCTATCCGCTCATCGAAGAGTCCGAAACGCTGGATTTGAAAAATTTGATGGACGGCTACGAAGCCATTGGGCGAGAATTTCCGGTACCCGAATATCAAATCAGCATCGTACACGGACGAATGAAAGCCGCCGAAAAAGAGTTTGAGATGCAACGTTTCATCAGACAAGAAACACAGATTATGGTAGCCACTACCGTCATAGAAGTCGGCGTAAACGTCCCCAACGCAACCGTAATGATTATCGAAAATACGGAGCGGTTTGGTCTGTCCCAACTTCACCAACTGCGCGGACGAGTAGGACGCGGCGGCGACCAATCGCATTGTATCTTGATGTCGAGTTTCAAGTTGAGCGCGGAAGCCCGTGAGCGCATCGCTACGATGGTGCGCACCACCGATGGTTTTGAAATCGCCGAAGCCGACCTCAAACTGCGCGGACCGGGCGACATACAAGGGACGCAACAAAGCGGTATTCTGAATCTTCACATCGCCGACCTCGCCAAAGACCAGCGAATATTACAAACCGCTCGCGAAGAGGCGCAGTCTATTTTAGATGCCGACCCATCACTTTTGCTCCCCGAACACGCCTGCTTGCGGCAGCCGATGGAAGAAATGACCAAACAAAACAAAGTTTGGAGTCGGATAAGTTGAAAGCCATGACGGGACTACAAAAATTTTCTGCGCACGATTTTGATGAAATTTTTTGCTTTGGGTTCTTTTGCCGCCGAAGCCCAATCGTAGCGAAAAGCCATTTTTTTTAGCAATTCTTTGGCTTGCTCAAACTCCGTCATTGAGTTCAGAGTCCCCAATGTTTCGTTGAACGCTGCATGGTCGCCACCAAACAAGTCGTTGAGCGTAGCGATTTTTTCGTTGATACTCAACGCGCTGTGTAAATTTTCGACAGGTTGGTTGGCAGTCAGCCGTTCCGAAGGGTCGAGTGTAACATCTTTTTGCTCAAACAAATTGGTTTCTGTTTCCTGAATATCGCGCGGCGACTGCCACCGCAACTGCTCGGGTGCTGCCACAGGCTGCAACGGCTGCGCTTCTGCGACTATCTCTACCGCACTCATTTCTGCTGCCACAGAAGGCGGCACGGCGATAATACGTGGCGGCGGCGGCGCGACCACAGGCTCTGGCTCCATGTCTGGCACGACGATAATGCGCGGCGGCGTATAAGCCTGCACTTCTTCCTCTTTTCTCGGCACATTTATCTTCGCAGCAGACGCTGGCACGGGCGCAGACTCGTCCGCCAGAAAAGATTCGTACAAGCGGCGTATATAGCCCAACATCAGGTCGCGCTCGATAGCAGAAACCGAACCCGACTGCATATTTTTGAATAAATTATTTATTTTTTCTAAAAAGATATTGGCTTGCTGCGTATTCATAAAAGGTTTTTTTTAGGAATGTGTCTAAAATAAACTACCTATTTTTTCTGCTAAATTCGACCAACCACTGCACTATTCTTTCGTTTCAACGCGCTGCGTTGCACCTCAAAATGCCTTGTTTTTGGCTGAATTTATTTGAAAAATTTAAGCATCTTATTTTTTCTTCATTCCTTATTTAAAAAATAACAAGGTATAATTTACGCAAAAATAGCAATAGTTTCGCAAATTACTACCAAAAAAATGCTCGCGCATTTTCGCCAATCTATTTAGTTTAAAAAAACTCCAAAAAATTCACAAAAATTTGATTATCTTTGCGGAATTAATTTTTTTAAATCCTTTTAAAAACGTTTTGCCATTTTCGCTTCGAGTGATGAATCACAAAGTGAGTTTTAAGAATAAAATTTTACGCCAGACGCACGATTAAATATTAAAAAATTGTATCAAATTTTTTATTTGAGATTAAATCCGTCCACGCGCTTGAATACACACATAACCTGCGGAAATACGGCGTTTTTTGTTGCTGTATATAAATGAAAGTATCGCTCAACTGGCTTAAAGAATATATTGAAATATCTGACATCAGCCCTACACGAATCGCCGAAATGCTCACTTCTACAGGTTTAGAAGTAGAAGGCATCGAAGAAGTCGAAAGTATAAAAGGTGGTTTGAAAGGCGTGGTAGTCGGTTTCGTTCAATCTTGCGCAAAGCACCCCGATGCCGACCGCCTCTCCCTGACTCGCGTAGAAATTGGTTCTGACGAGCCTTTGTCTATCGTTTGCGGCGCGCCCAACGTGGCGGCTGGTCAAAAGGTTTTAGTCGCCACCATCGGTGCTACCCTCTATCCGCTCGGCAGCGACGCTCCAATCACTATCAAAAAAGGAAAAATCCGCGGCGAAGCCTCCGAAGGTATGATTTGCGCAGCCGACGAACTCGGCATCGGAAGCGACCACAGCGGCATTATGGTTTTGCCCGACGATACGCCCGTCGGTATGCAAGCCAAAGATTATTTGGACTTACAAACTGACTACGTTATAGATGTTGGGCTTACTCCCAATCGCTCGGACGCTACGGGACATCTTGGGGTAGCCAAAGATTTGGCAGCGTTTCTTACCGTCCATCGTGGCTACCAGACCGAATTGAAAATGCCGTCGGTAGCAGACTTCAAAGTAGATAATCACAATCTTCCTATCCAAGTGCAGGTAGAAAACACCGATGCCTGTCCTCGCTACACAGGCGTAAGCATCGCAGGCGTGACCATTGGCGACTCTCCCGACTGGCTGAAACGCCGCCTGACTGCCATCGGCATACGCTCCATCAACAACGTGGTAGATGTCACAAATTATGTGTTGCACAGTCTTGGGCAACCACTCCACGCATTTGATTATGACAAAATTTCGGGTAAAAAAATACTTGTAAAAACGCTCGCCGAAGGAACAAAATTCCACGCGCTGAACGATACAGACTACGCGCTTTCTGCCAAAGATTTGATGATTTGTGACAGCCATAACCAACCAATGTGTATCGGCGGAATTTTCGGTGGTATAAATTCGGGTGTCACAAATAATACGGTAAATATTTTTTTAGAGTCCGCACATTTCAGTCCTCGCTCAATACGGCAGAGCAGCACTCGACACTTGTTGCGTACCGAATCCGCCAAAATATTTGAGAAAGGAAGCGACCCAAATATTTGTGTTTACGCACTCCAATACGCCGCGCTGCTCATCAAAAATCTGGCGGGTGGGACTATCGCAAGCGACGTAATAGACCATTATCCACAAGTGATAGAGGCAAAGCCAATCGAGCTTTTTTATCAAAATGTTGATAAACTAATTGGGATAAATTTTGAAAAAAATAAAATAAAAAATATTCTTCACGCACTCGAAATAAAAATTATTTCGGAAAGTGAAGATGCTCTGACGGTGCTTGTGCCGACCAATAAATCCGACGTACTTCGAGAGGTAGATGTGATAGAAGAAATCCTTCGGATACACGGATTCGACAATGTAGAAGTGCCGTCTTATATGAGAATGACTGTCACAACAGGAGAATATCCTGATAATTTTCAGATAAAAAATGCAGTCGGTGACTTGTTGGCTGCCAATGGATTTCAGGAAATGATGGCGGTTTCGCTGACCCAATCGGAGTATTTTAAAGACTCTTTGGTGCCGCCCGAGGAGTTGGTTTTTATTAACAATACCTCCAATATTTATTTGGACGTAATGCGTCCGAAGATGCTTTTCAGTGGTTTGGAAGCGATTGCGCACAATCAAAATCGGCAGCAAAATGATGTCAAATTATTTGAATTTGGAAAAATATATCGCAAAGTAGGCGACAACGATTTTTTTGAAAGCAATCGATTGAGTTTATTTTTGAGCGGCAGCAAGTATTCAGAAAATTGGCTGCAAACAGATCGCGAAGAAGTGACGTTTTTTACCCTCAAAACCTACATTCACAAGGTGATGGCGAAGTTGGGACTCTCCAAATGGGAGCAGACTTCGTTGGAAAATGAGGCGTTGAGTTCGGGAATGAAGTACCACAGGGGAGAGCAGATTTTGGTTCAGTTCGGTAAAGTCCGTCCAGCTATCCTAAAAAAAATGGACTTGCGGCAGTCGGTTTATTATGCGGATTTTCGGTGGGATAATTTGACAAAAATAGTCAAAAAGCAAAAAATATCATTTGAAGAAATCAATAAATATCCAGCTGTGCGCCGCGACTTGGCATTGATAATTGACCAATCCGTGCAGTTCAGTCAGATAACTATGGTGGCACAAAAAACGGTTAAAAAGTTGCTCAAAGAAGTCAATTTGTTTGATGTGTACGAAAATGAGGAGCATTTGGGCAAAGGAAAAAAATCCTACGCCGTCAGTTTTGTTTTTGAAGATACTACCAAAACACTCAAAGACAGCGAAATAGACAAAATGATGTCGGACTTGGAAGCACAGTTTGGGACACAGATTGGAGCGGTAGTTCGGAGATAAAAAAATATTTTAAGCAAAAATAGTGACAAAAATATTTGATAAAATAAAAGAGTTAGAAGCGAATATTATTCGGTTGTCTGAAAAATTAGAAGGGCAAAAATCCGATAATACAGCCTTGCTAACCGAACAAAAACAGCTCCAATCTACTGTAAGCGCGCGCGACCGCCGCATAAAAGAATTGGAGCGAGAGGAAGAAAAATATAATGCTTTGACAAAGGAGAAAAGCAAAATAGAAAGTACTATTCTGGAAGATTTAGAGAAAGAAAAAGCCAATTATCGAAAATTATCAGAAGAATATAAGTTATTAAAGACCAATCACGCCAATCATCTAAAGCGAACGGCGGAATTGGAAAAAGAAATCGAAAATCGAGAAATACTGCTGGGACAGAGTTTGGTAAAAGAAGAAAATCTGGCGCAAAAGTTGGAAAAAATAAAATTAGATTGCTCCAAACTCGTCGCCGAACACAAGCAGCTAAAAAAAGATGCAGAGCATAATATATTGAAAATCAAAGAGTTCGAGCTAAAAATAGAGCAAACAAAAGCTATTTTAGCGCAGCGAAAAACAAAAGAAGAAGCGTTTGTACAAAACGTAAAAAAAGAGGCAGAAAAATATGTTAGAGAACTTGACAAAAGTACAGAATGGCTGAACCAATAAAATCACAGGGAAAAAAAGAGCCGACTTTGCACCAAATAAAAGTGGAAGTAGCGGGGCGAGTTTATCCAGTTCTAATTCAGCCTTCGGAGGAAAAAGACGTGTTGGAAATTGTGAATGAAATCAATGAGAAAATTAAATTTTTTCAACAAAAATACGCAAAAAGTGACATTCAAGATTGTATCGCAATGGCTTACTTGGCGTTTGCGGCGCAGGTCGCTCAAGAAAAAAAGCACTATACACTCGAAAATGAAGCAGAGCTAACAAAAAAATTGGAAGAACTCAATCAAAAAGTTAAAAATATTAATCAAAAATAATCAATTAATCAAATAAAAAAAATATGGAATTAATCATAGCAGTAGTAGGAGGCTTGGCAGCAGGCGGTGCGGCAGGATATTTTGGGATACAGACTTGGCTCAAAAAAGCCAACCAGAGTTCTGTGGACGAAGCTAATAAAAAAGCAGATTTGGCGATTCAGGAAGCGCGGCTAACCGCCAAAAGAGTGACCGACGAAGCCGAAGTAAAAGCCGAAAAGTTGATTGCAAGGACAGAACAAAAAAATGAACAGGTCAAGCAACAAAAAATTCAGGAGGCAAAAGAACGGTTCAACCAACTTCGGGGCGAATTTGATAGCCAAAAATCAAAGCATATAGTAGAAATGAAAGACCGCGAAATCGGTTTGGTCAATCTCGAAAATGACTTCAAACAAAAACAAGTAGCTTTTCAAACTAAAGCGGACACCATCGAAATGAGAGGTTTAGAAATTGAGCAGCAAGAAGCCGAAGTGAAAGCTATCCGCGAAAATTTGGACAAACAGTTGCGCATCGTCACCAAAAAGAAAGAAGAATTAGACTCCGCTAACGAATTGAGAATCAAAGAGTTAGAAAATATTGCCAAACTAACGGAGCAGCAAGCAAAAGAGCAGTTGATTGATGCAGTGCGCGCAAAAGCCGAAACCGAAGCCATGTCTATCGTAAAAAATACGATAGCCGACGCAAAACTCAACGCCAGCAAAGAAGCCAAAAAAATCGTTATTCAGACCATTCAACGCCAGTGCGCAGAATTTACGATTGAAAACACCGTTTCGGTATTCAATCTCGAATCCGACGACATGAAAGGGCAAATCATCGGGCGCGAAGGGCGCAATATCCGCGCACTCGAAGCCGCAACAGGCGCCGAAATCGTGGTAGATGACACCCCAGAGGCAATCGTTATCTCAAGTTTCGACCCTATTCGCCGAGAAGTAGCTCGATTGGCACTCAAAAAATTAGTCGCCGACGGACGTATTCACCCCGCTCGCATTGAGGAGGTAGTCGCCAAAATCCGCAAGCAACTCGAAGAACAAATCATCGAAATCGGAGAGCGTACCGTCATTGACCTCGACGTACACGGCTTGAACGCCGCCTTGGTGCGCATGATTGGTCGCATGAGATACCGCAGTAGCTACGGACAAAATATGCTCAAACACTCCATCGAAACCGCCAACTTGTGCGCCACGATGGCAGCCGAATTGGGTATGAATCCCAAGCAAATAAAAATGGCGAAACGAGCGGGACTCCTTCACGACATCGGAAAAGTAGCAGAAGAAGAATCAGAACTCAGCCACGCTTTGATAGGAATGGAAATGTGCGAAAAATGCGGCGAACACGCCGCCATCGTCAATGCAGTCGGCGCACACCACGACGAAATAGAGATGAATAATATTATTTCGCCCATCGTGCAGGCTTGCGACGCCATCTCGGGCGCACGTCCGGGCGCACGCCGCGAAATCTTGGAAAGCTACCTCAAGCGCATCGGCGAACTCGAAGAACTTGCGATGGCTCACGACGGCGTACAAAAAGCCTACGCCATGCAAGCAGGACGC
Source organism: Saprospiraceae bacterium (assembly GCA_043767025.1). Classification (GTDB taxonomy): domain Bacteria; phylum Bacteroidota; class Bacteroidia; order Chitinophagales; family Saprospiraceae; genus JAYUHK01. The sequence goes on from JAYUHK010000146.1 coordinate 15,270, forward strand.
GAGCTGCGAGTTATCGTAGAAAGCGAAAAAGTAAGCGACCAATATGCGGACGATTTGTCATTTATGATTGCCGAAAAAATACAGAATGAAATGCAATATCCGGGACAAATAAAAGTAACCGTTATCCGCGAAAAACGGGCGACTTCATTCGCCCGATAGTCAAAAGTAATAAAAGCCGCAATATTTGTAAGGAATGAAGAAAAAATAAAGTACTTTATTTTAGACGCTTTCCCAATGAACGTTGCGGCTTTTATTTATTCCAATTTTTCTGCGAATTGTATTTATTTCCAGACGCAAATTGCCCAAGTCAATTTTTTGTAAAAAGTCAATCGAAAAAATTTATGCCAAATTTTGCTCAAATCGCCTTCGACAAACATATTTTTGACTCCGAAAAAGAACGCCTCCTCCAAGAAGGACAAGAAGTTTGGCAAACCGCAGAAGGCATCGCCGTCAAATCCAAATTTGAATCTACCGACCTCGACTCCGCCCAACATTTGAGATTTATGGCGGCTGGTCTGCCACCGTTTTTGCGCGGTCCGTACAGCACCATGTACCTCAATCAAGCATGGACTATCCGACAATATGCTGGTTTTTCTACCGCCGAAGAAAGCAACACTTTTTACCGAAAAAATCTCGCACAAGGACAAAAAGGCTTGTCCGTAGCCTTCGACCTTGCGACCCACAGAGGTTACGACAGCGACCACGAGCGCGTGACAGGCGATGTCGGCAAGGCAGGAGTCGCCATCGACAGCGTAGAAGATATGAAACTTCTCTTCGACCAGATTCCGCTCGACCTTATGTCTGTCAGTATGACCATGAACGGAGCGGTCATTCCCATCATGGCTTTTTTCATCGTGGCAGCAGAGGAGCAAGGAGTAGCTCTCGCACAACTCAACGGCACGATTCAGAACGATATTCTGAAAGAATTTATGGTGCGCAACACCTATATCTATCCGCCCGCGCCGAGTATGCGCATCATTGCGGACATTTTTGCCTACACCGCCCAAAATATGCCGAAGTTCAACTCCATCAGCATCAGCGGCTACCATATCCAAGAAGCTGGCGGCACAGCAGACATCGAACTGGCATATACGCTCGCCGACGGCTTGGAATACCTCCGCACAGGCATCGCAGCAGGCTTGGATATTGACGATTTCGCGCCGCGACTTTCTTTTTTTTGGGGAATAGGTATGAACCATTTTATGGAAATCGCCAAGATGCGTGCAGCACGACTCCTGTGGGCAAAAATTGTCAAAAAATTCAATCCAAAAAACCTAAAATCTTTGGCGTTGCGGACACACTGCCAAACGTCGGGCTGGAGTCTTACCGCCCAAGACCCATTCAACAACATCGCCCGCACCACCGTAGAAGCATTAGCTGCCGCATTGGGCGGCACGCAATCGCTTCACACCAACGCACTCGACGAAGCATTGGCTCTGCCAACTGATTTTTCGGCAAAAATCGCTCGCGACACGCAGATTTTTTTACAAAAAGAAACCAATATCACACAAGCGATTGACCCTTGGGCAGGCTCGTATTATGTGGAATACCTAACCGACCAGTTGGTAAAAAAAGCGTGGCAACTCATCGAAGAAGTCGAGCAACTCGGCGGTATGGCGAAAGCAATCGAAGCTGGCGTACCGAAGTTGCGCATCGAAGAAGCGGCAGCTCGCAAACAAGCTCGCATTGACGGCGGGAAAGACTTTATAGTAGGAATGAATGTTTTTAGACAAGATGAAGAAACTCCTCTCCACCTTCGGGAAGTAGATAATACTGCCGTGCGCGATGCCCAAATTCTCCGTTTGGAACACATTAAATCCAATAGAAACAACGACTTGGTAGCCCAAACATTAGAAAATATCAGACAATCTGCACAGTCAGGAAACGGAAATCTACTCCAACTCGCTGTCCAAGCAGCTCGCCAAAGAGCCACTTTGGGCGAAATATCGGACGCAATGGAAAGTCATTTCGGACGCTTTGTGGCTACTACACGCACCGTGTCGGGCGTTTACAACAAAGAAATAAAAATGGACGATAGTTTCAAACAAGCTATGGCATTGGCAGATAAATTCGCCGAACTCGACGGCAGGCGACCACGCATTATGATTGCCAAACTCGGACAAGACGGTCACGACAGAGGCGCAAAAATCATCGCCACAGGTTTTGCAGATTTGGGTTTCGATGTAGATATGGGTTCTTTGTTTCAGACTCCCGCCGAAGCCGCTCGGCAAGCCGCCGAAAATGACGTGCATCTTATCGGTATTTCGTCGCTCGCCGCAGGTCACAAAACACTCGTGCCGCAGACGATTGCCGAACTTGCCAAGCTGGGGCGCGAAGATATTCTGGTGGTAGTCGGCGGCGTGATTCCGCCCCAAGATTATGATTTTTTGTACCAATCGGGCGTAGTAGGAATTTTCGGACCCGGCACTGTGTTGGCAAAAGCAGCCATAGATATTTTGGAAAAAATGACGCTCAACACCAATTCTTTATGAACCAAATTGACAGCCTCCAAAAACAGTTTTTTACTAAAAATCTATTGGCTTGGGCGGCGGCTCACCCGCGCGAAATGCCTTGGAAAGGCGAAAAAAATCCTTATCTCGTCTGGCTTTCCGAGATTATTTTGCAGCAAACACGCGTCGAGCAAGGACTTCCTTATTTTCTTCGTTTTCGGGAAAAATATCCAACCGTAACGCATCTGGCGCAAGCCGAAGAAGACGAAGTAATGAAACTTTGGGAAGGATTGGGCTACTACTCGCGGGCGCGCAATCTGCACGCAACCGCTAAAAATATCAGCCAAAACTGGAACGGTATTTTTCCAGATTCGTTTGCCGAGCTTCGCTCTCTCAAAGGCGTAGGCGACTACACGGCGGCGGCGATTGCGTCCTTCGCTTTCGATTTGCCACACGCGGTGGTGGACGGAAATGTGTATCGGGTGCTGGCGCGTTTTTTTGGTATCGCCGTGCCAACGGACACGACAGAAGGGAAAAAGGAATTTGCAACTTTGGCGCAGCAACTTTTGGACGGCAACGAGCCAGCTCGCTACAATCAGGCAATTATGGATTTTGGGGCTACGCACTGCACGCCTGCTGCTCCGAATTGTGCGAGCTGTTTGCTGCAAGAAAAATGTGTCGCACGGCTCGAAAAAAAAGTGCAGCAACTACCTGTCAAGTCAAAAAAAATAATCCGTTCTGAACGTTTTTTTAATTATTTTGATGTTCATTCTGAAGAAAAAACGTGGATAAAACGGCGCGAGAAAAAAGATATTTGGCAACATCTCTATGAATTTCCTTTGATAGAAACAACAAAAATTTTGACGCAAACTGAAATCGAAGAGGAAATAAATCGCCAGTCGCTTTTCGGAGAAAATAAATATACTATTCGTCAAGCATCTGCTCCAATCCGACATCAGCTAACCCACAGAACTGTGATAGGTATTTTTTGGGAAATAAAAATCAGCGAGCCACCGGCGACACTATCCGAAGATTATTTATTAGTAGAAAGAAAAAATTTATCCGATTTCGCTTTTTCTCGACTCATAGTTTTGTATTTTCAGAATAAAACGCTACTTTTATTTTAGAAATGAAGTTTTAAACAAAAATATTTATAAAATATTGATAGTCAATATTTTATAAAACATCAAAAAATCACCTACAAAATTTTTTTACTATGATTAACAAAGTCACATTGGTCGGACATTTGGGCAAAGACCCCGAATTTCGCGCACTCGAAAGCGGCGCAAAAGTCGCTACTTTTACCATCGCTACCAGCGAAAATTACAAGGATAAAGAAGGAAACTGGCAAAACCAAACCGAATGGCACAACATAGTGGCATGGCGATTGCTGGCGGAGCAAGCCGAAAGATTGTTCAAAAAGGGCAATATGGTCTACATTGAAGGCAAGTTGGCGACCCGAAAATTCACGGACAAAGACAACGTAGAACGCCGAACTACCGAAGTCGTCGCCGACTATTTGCGCTCCCTCGAAAAACGCCCGAGCGGAGAAGGAGGCAGCACCTACTCTGCACCGCCACCGCCAAGCGTCGAAAACGCACCCGCAGCAGACGACGATTTGCCGTTCTAAAAAAGAAGCGGATTGCCGCCAGCCAGCTCCGCGCTCGTTGGCAGCAATCCACTTTTTTCTATTTCATATCCACTTGCGTGAGAGCGGCAAACTGCTCCACACGAGCCAAAATATCTGCTTGCGTGAGATTTTTTAGCCCTTCGATGCTGAATTTTTCTACGCAAAAAGAAGCCATTGCGGAACCATAGATCAACGCCCTTTTCATATTGTCGAAACTAATATCGTCTGTGCTGGCAAGCCAACCGATGAATCCACCTGCGAATGTGTCGCCTGCGCCCGTCGGGTCAATCACCTCTTCGAGCAACAAAGCAGGCACAAAAAACGGCTTTCCTTCGTGAAAAAGCAACGCGCCGTGTTCGCCTTTCTTGATGACCAAATATTTCGGACCCATCGCGTGGATAATTCGAGCCGCTTTTTGGAGCGAATGTTCGCCCGACAGTTGGCGCGCCTCCTCGTCGTTGATGGTCAAAACATCTACTTTGGCGACGACCTCTTTGAGGCTGTCCATCGCAATATCCATCCAAAAATTCATGGTATCCATGACGACCAATTTCGGTCGGCGGTTCATTTGCTCCAGCACGCGCATTTGGACGGAAGGCGTGAGGTTGCCCAGCATCACAAACTCCGAATTTTTGTACGCCTCCGGCAATATGGGGTCAAAATCCGCCAGCACATTGAGTTGTGTGTCGAGCGTGTCGCGAGAGTTCATATTGTTGTGATAACGCCCTGCCCAAAAGAAAGATTTTTCGCCTTTTTTGATTTGCAGACCACTCAGATTTATGCCCAAAGCGGTCATATAATCCAACTCCGACTGCGGAAAATCATCTCCTACGACCGACACGAGATTGATATTTTTAGTAAAATAAGAAGCCGCAAGGCTGATGTAAGTGCAAGCACCGCCCACCACGCGCTCGGCTTTTCCGAAGGGAGTTTCGATGGTATCGAAAGCCACCGTTCCAACAGTTAATAGACTCATAAAAAATAGTGTAACTTATTTCGACGCTTTTTTTGCGTCGGATAAAATGAATTGATGTAAAATAAAAAAAATGCGACAGCATTTGAAAGTGCAAAAGTAATTTTTTTTGAATTTTTTTTTGATTAATTTGGTATTTTAATTTTAATAGTAGTATCTTTGCACCGCTTTCTGAAAAGGGAGTTGTGCCGAGCAAGTAAGTAAACAACAAAACATTTTAAATTCCTCCTTAGCTCAGTTGGTTAGAGCATCTGACTGTTAATCAGAGGGTCTCAGGTTCAAGTCCTGAAGGAGGAGCAGGTAAAAAGCCGTTCAACGTCAAGTTGGGCGGCTTTTTTATTTTCAAACACGCTGTTGTGTATAACTTTCATTATCGCAAGCAAATTTTTAAATATTATTAACTCATGTTACGCGGAATATTTTTTTAATAAAATTTCAGGTAGCATTTTATTCAATGTGACTGTATTTTCAGACGTGCCTTGTAGAAATTCAAGTTTTTGCAAAAATATCGTCTGGCAAAGCGAAAACTGTTTGAAGTCTGGCGGAGCCGACGAGTATTTTTCGCGCGCCGACGGGATTTTTAAGCAAAAACTTTAGAATTTATACAGAGCACTTGA
>JAYUHK010000147.1:0-4358 GCA_043767025.1 Saprospiraceae bacterium
CCGACCCCGAAGGGGTCGCAGATATAGGGCATTTGTCTTTTATAAACATTTAATCCCTTCGGGATTTTTAAACGAAAGTAATTATGCACAAGTACTTACCCGAACATACTTAGTTTTTATTGAGTGCCGAGTGCCTTAGCTGTCGGGCAATGGATAATAATTGTGTTGGCTTTTGCCTAAATGACTCGCCCGTAGCAAGTATTTGGCTAAAGCCGAAACCCCACTTTTTTTATACAACAGCTAAAGCTGTTGTCAATTCAAAAACTATTTAGGAGCTGCTCAAAACTCAAAACTCAAAACTCACAACTCAAAACTCAAATATATGGCGAGCCTTCGTTGCAAGATGACGGAGAAAGTGACGGACTTGACTCCGACTTTTTTTAGGACGCTCAAAAGAAAGAAAAGGAAAGTTTTTGGAGAATGTGTGAAAGATATAACTTAAATATATAATTGTGTAATATTTTAGGTTTTATATGTGTGCATCTTTGCAGTATAAAAAATCTAAAATCAAACTAAATGACAATTACAAAATTCGCAAAATTAATAAGTGTAGCAGCTATTGTCGCACTTACTTTCACAAGTGTTGAGGCGCAAGTGGATAGACAAAACAACAGCCGCTTCGGTGTCAAGGGCGGCGTAAACGTTTCTAATATGTTCACGGAAGATGTAGACAGCAAGAACCCACTTGTAGGCTTCAATGGTGGCTTTTTCTTGAGGGTCGCATTGACACAAATGATTTCCTTCCAGCCGGAGTTGCTCTTTACGATGAAGGGAAGTGAACTTGCCTACAACAACTCTTTCGTGAGCGGGACGGCGAGATTCTCACTCAATTACTTTGAAGTGCCGCTGCTTGCAGTCGTCAATGTCACTAAAAATGTGAACTTGCAAGGAGGAATTTATTTGGCTTCGCTGACCACCGCCAAGGTAAAAAATGTGTCGAATATCAATTTGTTCAACTTTGAGAACGAACTGAAAAAAGAAAATTTTAATTCCCTTGATTATGGTCTGGTGGTAGGATTGGGTACGGACTTCGATAAGTTGAGTTTCGGACTCCGCTACGAGTTTGGACTGCAAAAAGTCGGTAAAGAAAGGACATTTCCTACCCGCAACTATACCTTTGCCGATGGTCGCAACTCGACGCTCCAGCTTTATATCGGGATAAGCATACTTTAATCGAAAAAAATGGGCGGTTCAGGAATGAGAAAAATTAAGTACCTTATTTTTTCCTAATTCCTTATTTTAGACACGCTCACAACTTAAAACACAATATAAAATACATCAAAAATGGGCAACTTACTTTATCTGGTAGCAGTAATTCTAATAATTCTTTGGGCGATAGGCTTTTTCACATACAGTGCGGGAGGCATTATTCACATCTTATTGGTAATTGCGATTATCGCTATTCTTTTGAGAATCATCGAGGGAAGAAAAATTTTGTAGATAATTTCAATAAAATAAACAATTTAAAAAACTAAAAAATGAGCAAAGTAAGAGTATTATTGGGCGTGCTGGCAGGCGTTGCCGCTGGCGCAGCGTTGGGCGTTATATTCGCACCACACAAAGGGTCTAAAACGAGAAAACAAATCTCGCAAAGAGGCGACGGCTACGCCGAAGAAGTAAAAGAGAAATTCGGAGAGCTTTTAGACGCTATCAAAGAAAAATTCAACGCGGTGAAAGAAGAGTTGAGTGCCGCAAAAGAAGAAGGCGAAGAGCTGGTAGAGAAAGGAAAAGCAAAAGCGCAAGAAGTAAAACGTGGCATAAAAAACGAATTTAATGCCGCAAAAGAAGAAGGCGAAGAATTAGTGGAAAAAGGAAAAGCAAAAGTCCAAGAGGTAAAAAATGGAGTAACTGAAAAGTTTTCGTAGTGTTTTGCTACGAGCAGCCACCAATTCAAAACATACAATGGAAACAAAAACATCACTGATTGTGTCGTTGTTTGAAAACATCGAGGTTTATGTAGAAACAAACATTGAATTATTCAAACTCCGCGTAATACGCCGATTGACGAATGTAATTTCTTCTCTAATATCAAGCATAGTCTTTCTTATTTTTATAATTTTGACGGTACTTATGTTGAATATTGGTTCGGCACTGTGGCTCGGCGAGGTCACGGGAAAAATCTACTATGGATTTTTTATCCTCGCCCTTGTTTACGCTCTAATCGGCGCGATACTTTACTTCTTTCGGGAGCGGCTGGTCAAAAAACCAATCAGTAATTTTATCATCGTCAAATTGCAGAAAGAAAATTAATAGGTAAGAAATGAATCCGAAAGAAGCACTCGAAAATAGAATAAATTTATTGGAGGCAAAACGCCAGCAGGAACTTATATCCCTTAAAAAAGAGTTTTATGCTGGCTGCGAAAGCCTAAAACCCGTCAATCTGATAAAAGATACCATGAAAGGTCTTGTTCAGTCGCCAAACTTGAAGTCTGATATTTTAAATACTACTTTGAGTTTGGCAACTGGGTATCTTTCCAGAAAGGCGGTTTTGGGCAGCAAACATACGCGACTTAACGATTTTTTTGGCACTTTGCTGCAAATAGGCATCACAAGTCTTGTTTCCAACAATATCCTTGCGTTAAAATCCGATTTTCTTTCGCTGGTAAAGAATTTTTTCAAAAAAAAATAATTATTCTTAAATGGTTGCAGACGTAAAATTGCCCCTTTATGCAAAAGCCGCTCTGATTTTCACAGGGCTTTTTGTGTTTTTCAACATCTTATATACTGTCCAAACCATCATAGTACCGATTATTTATTCGATAATCCTTGCGATAGTTTTGAGTCCAGTAGTTGATTTTTTGGAGAAAAAAAGGTTCAACAAAGTTTTAGCGATTGTTACAGCCATAGCGGTGCTGTGCTTCATCGCTATTTTTTTAGCCGTTATTTTGTACGCCCAAGTGAATATGTTTTCGGATTCGTTTCCCAAACTGTTGGATAAATTTTCTGAAACACTGAACGACACCGTTGTTTGGGTTTCCAATTATTTCAACATCAGCGTACAAAACATCAATTCCTACATCACGAACACCAAAACAGAGGTTATCAATGCAGGCAAGAACTCAATAGGAACGGCAATCTCACAGATTGGACACTCTATGTTCATGCTGGCTTTGATTCCAGTATATGTGTTCATGTTTCTATTTTACAAACCGTTGCTGGTTGATTTTATCCGCCGAGTTTTTAAGACAAAAGACCGCGAAGTGGTAGATGAGATTCTTATTGCTACCAAAACCATTGTCCAAAAATATCTAATCGCACTGCTCATAGAAGCTGCTATCATAGCCACACTCAACTCCATAGGATTGCTGCTGATAGGCATTAACTATGCAGTTATTCTCGGCATCACGGGGGCGTTGCTCAACGTAATCCCCTACATCGGCGGAGTGATTGCCATCGCTTTGCCGATGATTATTGCGTTGGTGACCAAAGACTCCATCACTTACCCACTTTTAGTTTTGTGTGTTTATCTACTGATTCAGTTTATAGACAACCACTACATTATCCCCAAGATAGTAGCCTCCAAAGTCAGGATAAACGCGCTTGTTTCTGTCGTAGTCGTGTTGGCTGGCGGCACGCTGTGGGGGATTGCGGGTATGTTCCTGTCCATTCCTCTGACAGCGATAATGAAAGTAATTTTTGACCACATCGAAGCCTTGAAGCCGTGGGGCTTTTTGTTGGGCGACACGATGCCCAGCGAAAAAAAACTCAAAGTCGTGAAGTAAGCCGCCCTTTTTCTTCGTTTTAAACACCGCCTACCACCCCGCTGCCGCCAATCTTTTCGTAAGTTCTCCGCGAGCTTCCCAGATTGTCGTAGCTATTTTCAAATAAGAAGCTGTGCCTAAATAGTTTTGTGTATTGGCAACAGCTTTAGCTGTTGTATAAAAAAAAATGGTGCATCGGCTTTAGCCAAATACTTGCCACAAGCGAGTCGTTTAGGCTAAAGCCAATACCAATTATTATTCGTTGCCCGACTGCTAAAGCAGTCGGCTATTAATGCAGACTAAATAGGCGCAAGTAATTAGTGTTTAATTTTTAGTTTTTCAAGCATAAGTTACCGACACCTCAAAGGTGTCGGTAACTTCGATTTTAGCTCGCTGCGCCTCATGATTTATCGCCTATTTATTTTTTTGCATTTTTTTGCATTTTTTTTGAAAAAAAATTTGGAAATTACAAAAAGATACTTTAACTTTGTATTGTAATCAAAGCAGTAAGCAAATAATAAAGCAATTTCAATATTTCGCTATGCAAAAACCTTATTTAGCACCTCATAGAGCCAAAGGCAACCGCAGCAACGTCTGCACCGCTAATTGCATTCGCAATACCATCTTCTCTATCACCACTCTTCCGCCCTTATCGTA
>JAYUHK010000148.1:0-24436 GCA_043767025.1 Saprospiraceae bacterium
CGCTGGCATCAAGGCTCTCTGTTGTATGTCTATCCGCACTATATTTTTCTATAAATATTTGATGCCGCTGGCATCAGGTTGTAAAACTGTTTTTTTACTCAGCCTAAATAAGTTGCCCGTAGCGAGTATTTGGCTAATGCCAACATCAAATATTATCCATTGTCCGAGAGCTAAAGCAGTCGGCTTTTAATGAAAACTAAATATGTTCGGGTACTTAGTAATTTAAAACTGTCTTTTGGCGCGTCGCAAACTGCCAAAAAAATTATTTTTTACAAAGGTAATATTTTTTATTTCATTGTCACAATTTCTGTATTTTTTTCTTTTTATCCATCGTCATCAACACCACGCCTACCAGCGTAATGGCTGCCGCAACGACCGTCCGAAAGTTCAATAACTCGCCCAAAAAAGCCCAACCCAATATCAGAGCGACTATCGGATTGATGAAAGCGTAAGTGGACGCAAGCTGCGGACTGGCATTGTCTATGAGCCAAAGGAAAGCCAAATACGCCACATAAGTTCCCACAAAAATCAGGTAACACATCGCCCAAAAAGTCGTGGCGGTACTCTCGGCGATTGCTTGAAGTTGGTTTTTTTCGACCAAAAGGCTCATCGTCAAGCCAAACGCGCCACCCGACAACATCTGAAAAGCCGCATTTTGTAGCTTTACGGTTGGAAGTTCGAGATTTTTGGACGACAAACTGCCGTAAGCCCACGAAATAGAGCCTACGATAATCATCGTCATCGGAAAAATAGGAATTGTTTTTCCGAAATCTTCCATCGGATTTATCAAATAAAACATTCCGACGAGTCCAAGCACGATGCCTAAAATCGCAATTTTGGACGGAATGATTTGCTCAAAAAAGAAATAATTTAACCCAAAAATCCACAGCGGCAGCGTGGAGCCGATGAGTGCCACGATGCCCGACGGAATGTAATGAATGGCGTAGGCATAGGTAGAGTTGCCGATGCCCGTGAGCAGCAGCCCCAAAAAAATGGAGTTGAGAAATGTTTTTCTCGGCGGCAGTTGGTGTCCACGAAGAAGTGTAAAAAGCAGCAAAATAGCTCCCCCAATCGTGAACCGAAGTCCCGAAACCAACAGTGGCGGCAAGGTTTCGAGCGCGATTTTTACGCCCATAAACGTAGAACCCCACACGACATAGACCAAGAAAAGTGCGAGGTATAATTTTGATTTGTAAGACATAGAGATTGGTGATTGTGGCGGTTGAGAAGATGAGAATAAATAAAAAAGCCACCAAGTTTCGTGAAACAAGGTGACTTTTGATGAAGTTGGTAGCCCGTAGGGGAGTCGAACCCCTCTTACCAGGATGAAAACCTGGCGTCCTAACCGATAGACGAACGGGCCCTAACACTTTAAATCAGGGATAATATAGAAATTATGTTTTCAAAACGACCTAAAGCAACCGTAAAAGAGATACTTTTTTTGATTGCGATGCAAAGGTAATACGTTTTTTGATGTTGCGCAAATATTTTTCAATAAAAATATTTTATTTTTATTTTTTCTCTTTCCTAAATTAATATTTAAAACATTTTTTGTTTAAAAAAATATAAAAAAATACAATAATTTGTTTCTATTTCTAAAAAACCGTGTATCTTTGCCGACGGATTTACAAAAAAATCGATAGCAACTCAGTTCTAAATTTAACCAAAATATGTCAGAAATTACTTACAACGAAGATAATATCCGCTCCCTCGACTGGCGCGAACACATACGGCTGCGCTCGGGAATGTATATCGGAAAATTGGGCGACGGAATGGCTTTTGACGACGGTATTTATGTGCTGCTCAAAGAAATCGTGGACAACTGTATTGACGAATATGTGATGGGACACGGCAAAAATATTGACATCAAGATTCAGGACGGAACGGTCGAAATACGAGATTATGGGCGTGGGATTCCGCTCGGAAAAGTCGTAGAGTGTGTGTCACAAATCAATACTGGCGGAAAATACGACAGCAAAGCATTCAAAAAATCAGTCGGTCTGAATGGCGTGGGGACGAAAGCCGTCAATGCACTTTCCGACTATTTCAAGGTGCAAGCTATCCGCGATGGCGAAATGAAAATCGCCGAATTTGAGCAAGGACTCCTCAAAACCGACGCAAAAATAGCAAAAACTACCCTCGAAAATGGTACTTTTGTTGCCTTTCGTCCCGACAGTGGTATTTTTAAAAATTACCGATTCATCGCCGAATATGTCGAAACGCAACTCTGGAACTACGCCTACCTGAACGCTGGATTGAAAATAAATTACAACGGAAAAGTTTTTTTATCCAAAAATGGATTGCTCGATTTGCTGCACCGCAAGACCGAAGCCGAAACGCTCCGCTACCCAATTATCCACCTCAAAGGCGAGGACATCGAAGTCGCTATCACGCACGGCGACCACTACGGCGAGCAATATCACTCGTTTGTGAATGGACAAAACACCACGCAAGGCGGCACTCACTTGGTCGCTTTTCGGGAGGCTGTGGTGCGCACGGTACGCGAGCATTTTAAGAAAAATTTTGACCCAAAAGACATTCGCGCCAGCATCATCGCTGCGGTGAGCGTGCGCGTGGAAGAGCCGATTTTTGAGTCGCAAACGAAGACCAAATTGGGTTCTCAAAATATTGCGCCCGAAGGACAATCTATGAAAACTTTTATAGAAGGTTTTTTGGTGAAAGAATTGGATAATTTTTTGCACAAAAATCCAGAAGTCGCCAAAGCGTTGGAAAAACGTATTTTGCAGTCCGAGCGCGAGCGAAAAGACATGGCGGACGTGAAAAAAATTGCCAACGAGCGCGCCAAAAAAGCAAATATTCACAACAAAAAACTGCGCGACTGCCGCGTGCATTTCAACGAAAAAAGTGGCGCGGAGGAGCAGCGTCTGGCGACGACTATTTTTATCACAGAGGGAGATTCGGCGAGCGGCTCTATCACGAAGTCGAGAAATGTAGCCACCCAAGCGGTGTTCAGTCTGCGCGGAAAACCCCTAAATTGTTATGGACTGACTAAAAAAATCGTCTATCAGAACGAAGAATTTAACTTGCTGCAGCACGCCCTCAACATCGAAGACAGCCTCGAAGACCTGCGCTACAACCGCGTCGTCATCGCCACCGATGCGGACGTGGACGGAATGCACATTCGCTTGTTGTTGCTCACTTTTTTTCTCCAATTTTTTCCTGACATCGTCCGCGAAGGACACCTTTATATCCTCAACACGCCGCTTTTTCGAGTGCGCGACAAAAAAGATACCTTTTATTGTTATTCCGAAACGGAAAAACAACAAGCGATAAAAAAACTGCGTGGCAAAGCGGAAATCACTCGTTTCAAAGGATTGGGAGAAATCTCACCCGACGAATTTGGGGGTTTTATCGGTGAAAATATCAAGCTCGAACCCGTTATTTTGCTCGAAGATATGAGTATTGACAAGATTTTGGAGTATTATATGGGCAAAAATACGATGGAGCGACAAGAATTTATCATCGCCAATCTAAAAATTGAGTTAGATGTCGTCGAAGCCGTAGAAGCGGACTTGGAAGAAGTCGCGTAGAGATGAGCAAGATAGAATATTCGGTCGAATTATACTAACATCTGCCAATCGCTCGTTTGATATTTCATACATTTACAATTAAAAAAAAATTAAAACGACGACATGGATAAAATAACGATTCTTTGGGCTGATGACGAAATTGATACCCTAAAACCGCAAATTCTGTTCCTGAAACAAAAAGGATACGAAGTTATTACCGTCACCAACGGCTACGACGCGGTGGAAGAATGTGAGAAAAATAGTGATATTGACGTAGTCTTTTTGGACGAATCTATGCCCGGAATCACGGGACTCGAAACTTTGCAAAAGATAAAATCTACCCAAAATACGCTGCCAGTCGTGATGATTACAAAAAATGAAGCGGAGCATATTATGGAGGAAGCGATTGGGTCGCAAATCTCGGATTACCTGATAAAGCCCATCAATCCGCACCAGATTTTGCTCACTTTGAAGAAAATAATCGACAACAAACGCTTGGTGCGAGAGAAAACAGCCTCTAACTATCGGCAGGATTTTAACAATATTTTTCAGCAAATCAACAGCAATCTCAACTGCAACGAGTGGGCGGACATCTACAAAACCATCATTGATTGGGAGCTGAAATTGGACGAAACGGGGACGGGCGAAATGAACGAAATCCTAACCATGCAAAAGAGCGAAGCGAACTCGGAATTTTCAAAATTTGTGGCTAAAAACTACAAAAGTTGGGTGGCTGGCGTGAACGATGCGCCCGTGATGTCCAACAATCTGCTCCGAAGCAAAGTGTTTCCACGCATGGACAACGAATGTCCGACTTTTATACTTTTATTGGATAATTTGAGGTTCGACCAATGGAAAATTATTGAGCCTATTGTGACAGAGTATTTTAAGGTAGAAGAGGAAGATTTTTTCTACAGCATCTTGCCGACCTCGACACAATACAGCCGAAATGCGATTTTTGCGGGAATGATGCCCGCCGAAATCGAGTCCAAATTTCCGAACTGGTGGCTCAACGACAACGACGAAGGCGGTAAGAATTTGCACGAGCACGAGCTTTTGACAGAGCAGTTGAAAAGGGTTTTTCGGAAGGAAATCAAACACGATTATCAAAAAATAACCAACGTCGCCAACGGAAAACTTTTGCAGGATAATATTTTAAATTATTTAAAAAATGACCTAACTGTGATAGTCTATAATTTTATTGATATGTTGTCACACGCACGCACGGAAATGGAAGTTTTGAAGGAATTGGCGGGCGACGAAACCGCTTATCGGTCGCTCACTCGGTCTTGGTTTTTGCACTCGCCGCTTTGGTCGGCGCTGCAAAAAATCGCCGAAAAAAATGTTCAATTAGTCATTCTTACCGACCACGGGACGATTCGGGTCAAACAGCCGTCGCGCGTGATTGGCGACCGCGAAACGACGACCAACTTGAGGTACAAAGTCGGGCGCAACCTTCAATACGAGAAGAAAGATGTGCTTGAAATTCGCGACCCCAAAGAAGTCGGTTTGCCGCGCCCCAATGTGAGTTCGGCGTTCATTTTTGCGAAGCAAGATTCATACTTTCTTTATCCCAACAATTACAACCACTTCAACAATTACTACCGAAATACGTTCCAACATGGCGGCATTTCTTTGGAAGAAATGATTTGTCCAGTGATTCGCCTGCGTTCAAAATAAAATGTCACAAATTTGATGAAAAAAGAAGAAATTTCGGATTGGTTTCAGTCCCTGCAAGACGATATTTGTAGTCAGTTGGAAACTGCCGACGGCGGCGGAAAATTCGTGGAAGACGCTTGGGAGAGAGAAGGCGGCGGTGGCGGCAAAAGCCGCATTATATCAGGAAATCACATCGAAAAAGGCGGCGTTAATTTTTCAGCAGTGTATGGCGACTTGCCCGAAATGACAGCAAAAATGCTCAAAATAGATGCCGATAATACTTTTTTTGCCACAGGTGTTTCTATTGTCTTACACCCCAAAAATCCATTCGTTCCCATTATCCACATGAACGTCCGCTACTTCGAAACGAGCGACGGCAACTGGTGGTTTGGCGGTGGCATTGACCTCACGCCAGCTTACATTCAGGAGGAAGATGCGGCATTTTTTCACCGTGCATTGAAAACAACTTGCAATCTATACAATGTCACATATTACGAAAAATTCAAAAAATGGGCAGACGATTATTTTTATATTCCGCACAGAAATGAAACACGCGGAGTAGGAGGAATTTTTTTCGATTATCTGAATGAAAAAAAAGGAAAAAAAACAGAAATATTTGATTTTGTGAAAGCCGTTGGGAACACTTTTGCGCCGACTTACTTGCATATTTTGGATAAAAATAAATCTAAAATATTCAGCGAAGCAAACAAAAAATGGCAGCTTATACGCAGAGGACGCTACGTAGAGTTTAATTTAGTTTGGGACAAAGGCACGAAATTCGGACTCGAAACGAATGGTCGCACCGAATCAATTTTGATGAGTCTTCCGCCTTTCGCAGCTTGGGAATACGACTACCAACTCGAAGCAGGCAGCGAAGAAGAACGGACTGTTTTGCGGCTAAAAAAAGAAATTGATTGGCTGAAATACAACACAACTCATTGATTGTCAATTATTTGCATTGTAAATAAATCGGACTTGCTTCTACGATATTGCTCCGGTTGCCGGCTCTATCTTTGATAAAAATCTGGTAAATAAGCGTATCAATCGGCTTTTGAGTCGAAGGCGTGCAGGGGATTTGGTTCTTATAAACACAGCAACTCGTGTAGGCGCGAAAGGTAATTTCTCCCGAAATTCCGTTGCCTGTGCCTTGCGGCGGAACGTTTGGAATAGCCGAATTTTCGGTCGTATCGTTGAGCCTTTTGTCAATCACAAAAATATTTGGGGTGTTATTAGTGCTTCCAATATCGCCGTCGCCGTCGGTAAATGTGACAGTGATATAAGTGGTATCTTCGTTAGATTTTCCTTGTTTCATCAAAGATTTTGTAAGACTTTTGAACGCAATAACAGGCTCATTCGGATAATTCGGCGGCTTTGCGCAACCAAAAAAAATGCTTGCCGTACATACCAGTACTCCGATTGCGAAAATTAGATTTTTCATAAAAGATTGTTTTTTATTCAACGCCAAATGTGATTTTTTAGTTTGCAAACACACGAAATTATAAGTGATAGTTTAGAAAATTCCTTTCAAAAGTTAGAAAATCAGCTTTTGAGAGGCTTTGTGACAGATGATTTTGATTCATTTGCGCTCCAGATTTTTCAGTTACAAGCTAAACACAATCCAATCTATAAAAAATATTTGGATTTGTTGGGCGTAGAAGTCGAAAATATTCGTAAAATAGAAAATATTCCGTTTCTGCCGATTCAATTTTTTAAAAATTATGAAATAAAAACTGGCAACTGGAAAACTGAAAAACAATATTCGAGCAGCGGCACGACCGGACAAACAACGAGTTCTCATGCGGTAAAAGACGAAAATTTTTGTCACAAAATCGCTAAAATTGGTTTTGAAAATCGGTACGGAAGCCTACAAAACTATGCAATTCTGGGCTTGCTTCCCTCCTATTTGGAGCGTAATAACTCGTCTTTGGTGAGTATGGTTGATTACTTTATTTCGGAGTCAAAACAGTCAAATAGTGGGTTTTTTCTCGACGATTTCGATAAATTATTTGCGATATTGGCGCAAAATAAGCAAAATAATATCCCTACTCTACTCATCGGAGTCAGCTTTGCACTCGTAGATTTTTCCGAAAAATATAAAATCAGTGACGCAAATAATTTGATAATCATGGAAACTGGTGGTATGAAAGGACGGCGAAAAGAACTTACTAAAAGCGAACTTCATACCTTATTGATGTCGAAATTTTCGACACAACAGATTGATTCTGAATATGGTATGACAGAATTATTTTCACAAGCGTACTCCAAAGGAGCTGGAGTTTTTGTAGCTTCGCCGACTATGAAAATTTTAATTCGAGAAGTTCAAGACCCGCTTACTTTGCAAGGCATTGGCAAAACTGGTGCTATCAATGTCATTGACTTGGCGAACCTTCACACCTGTAGTTTTATTGCTACCGAAGATGTCGGAAAAATAGATGCCGATGGTAATTTTGAGCTGCTCGGAAGGTTGGACGCATCGGATATTAGAGGTTGTAATTTGATGGTAGAATAATTTATGTTTTTAAGAAAAATCAATGTCACAAATTTTAAAAATTACGAATCGCAGGAATTAGTTTTTTCTGAACGACTTAACTGTCTGACGGGACCAAATGGTGCGGGCAAAACAAATATTTTAGACGCTATTTATTACCTTTGTATGTGCAAAAGCTACACGAGCGGTCAGGATAAAAATGTGGTAAAACAGAACGAAACTTTTTTTAGATTGGTCGGAAATTTTGAAATTAGTGATAAAAAATCAGAAATTGTGTTCAAAGTGCAGCCGGGCAAAAAAAAGGAAGTACTGAAAAATGAATCCAATTACGACAAAATAACCGAACACGTCGGAAGTTTTCCCGTCGTAATGATTGCGCCAGACGATACGGCTTTGGCGACGGAAGGCAGCGAGGCAAGACGGCGTTTTTTGGACAATACACTCTCGCAGTTAGACGCTGAATATTTGGATAACTTATTGATTTACAACCGTTTAATAGATCAACGCAATGCAGCACTCAAACAATTTTTTGTTCAGAATAATTTTAGTTCCGAGCTTTTAGAAAGTTATGACGAAAGATTAGTGCCGCTCGGAATTTTTTTATTTCAAAAACGCGTTGAGTTTTTTGAGCTGTTTTATCCAGTTTTTCAAAAATTTTACCGATTTATTAGCCTCGAAGCCGACGTGGTAGAATTAAGTTACGAGTCAAAGCTAAAAAACCAGCATTTTGCGACACTTTTGAAGCAAAATATCTCAAAAGATAGGGTTCTGCAACGGACTTCTGTGGGGATTCACAAAGATGACTTAATTTTTGAAATTAAAGAGATGCCTATTAAAAAATTTGCGTCACAGGGACAGTTAAAATCATTTATTTTAGCCCTAAAATTAGCGCAATTTGAGCTGTTGAAAAACAAAAAAAATATTTTTCCAATTCTACTTTTAGACGATATTTTTGATAAATTAGACGAAATCCGAGTGCATCGCTTACTTGCGCTTCTAAACGAACAAGGTTTTGGTCAAGTTTTTTTGACAGATACCCACAACGAAAGAATACAGTTGATAATCAAGGATTTACACTGCGAATCTAAAATTTTTTATGTCGAAAACTCCACCATAAAGCTACAATAAAATACTATGAGAAGTCAAAATGAAATGCTACTGAAAGATGTTTTGAGCAATATGATTAAAGAATATCGCCTGAAAGCCAATCTGAACGAAACAAAAATCCGGAGCTGCTGGGAAGAAGTAATGGGAAAATCTATTGCCAATTATACTACCAAAATTGAACTGAAAAAAAATATTTTAATTTTAAATATTTCGTCTGCATCGCTGTCACAAGAGTTATCATTTCGCAAAGAAAAAATTATGCAACTCGTCAATGAAAAATTAGGGGAAAAATGCGTGGCTGAAGTCCAAATTTATTAATAAAATCCTATGTTTTTAGATACCGAACTTATCATCAATCCCGACGGAAGCATTTATCATCTCTGCCTGAAGCCACATCAGATTGCAGACACCGTTATCACGGTAGGCGACCCCGATAGAGTGGCGGAAGTTTCTAAACATTTTGACAAAATAGAGCATATTGTGACACACAGAGAATTTGTCACACATACTGGATATTTAAAAAATAAAAGGCTTTCTGTTATCTCGACTGGCATCGGAACTGACAACATCGACATCGTGCTGAACGAGTTAGACGCACTCGTAAACATTGATTTTCGGACGCGGACGCTCAAGGAGAAATTAACTTCCCTCCAAATAATTCGCATAGGTACTTCGGGAGCTTTGCAGAAAGATATTGCAGTAGATACGCTGGTAATTTCAGAATTTGCATTGGCGATAGACGGTTTAATGTGCTTTTATGACTTTAAAATAAGCAAAAAAGAAAATAAAACATTATCGGATTTGCAGGATTATGCAAGGCGAAGCGACCTAAATTTTCCACTCCCTATTCAGATTTTTGAAGGCAGCGAGCGCTTAATAGCAACTATCAACTCCGATAAAATATTTACATCGGGAATCACCGCTACTTGTACTGGCTTCTACGCGCCACAAGGACGAACTTTGAGAGCCATGTCACAAAATATTGATTATTTGAATAAATTATCGGAATTTAGAACGTCCGACAACTTGCGCATCACCAATCTTGAAATGGAAACCTCCGGTATCTATGGACTTTCAAAGGTTTTGGGGCATCAAGCTGTTTCCTGCAATGCAATTTTAGCCAACAGAATGACTGGTGAGTTCAGCGCGAATCCCAATGCAGTGGTTGAAAATTTGATAGCACTGGTTTTGAATAGGATTACTTAAATTTTGTCATTGATGCTACTAAACTACTTTTTGCCGACAGCTTATTTTCAGCAACCACTTGTTGTGATTAGTGAGTATTTATCAATATTTGAACACTCCCCTGTCCTTATTTTTATATTTATTATTTTGGCGTTCATCGTTCTTATCCAAATAATACGCTGTATTGAGTTAGCCATCAGAAGTAGATTAGAAAATAAAGAATTGCAGCAAAAACGGTCTATTTTGGAGCTTGAACAGAAGATAAGCGTCGCCAATCGGCTGCAAGCATCTCTCGAAGAACGAGATTTTGAACAAAAAAATGTCCTCGCCAAATTGGAGCAAGAACTCGCGCAATCCAAACTCAATCCACACTTCGTTTACAACTGTCTGAATGGAATATTGACCTTTATTTATGCCAAAGAGTACGAAAAAGTCAAGCATTATTTACCGCGTTTTTCGAGATTGATTAGAAGCTCCATAGAGCTTTCTAAAAATAATTTTGTGGATTTGCAGACCGAAATTTGCTATTTAGACGACTATTTGGCACTCGAATCCATGCGGTTTCCCGAAGATTTTAGGTATAAAATTCAGTTGGACGACGCACTCGCTACCGATATTCCGTTTTTGCCGACACTAATGATTCAAATTTTTGTCGAAAACGCCCTCGTACACGGCATCATGGGCTTGGATAAATCAAAAAAAGGCGAAATTATTATCAGATTTTACCCTATTTCGGAGTATCGCGTGGGCTGCCAAGTGATTGACAACGGAGTTGGACACAAGCAAGCGGCTTGCAACAAAGAAAATGAAGCTAAAAACCTAACAAGTTATGTCGAAAAAAAATATTCTTTGGGTTTAGATATGACCTTCAAACGAATCAAACTCTTGGAGCAGCTTTTCGATGTGAAAATTGAGTTGGATATTTCAGAAAACCTCGAAGAAGAAAGTGGCACGATTGTCACACTTTCGTTTCCATTGCTAAACAAAGAAAATAACCCTTTTAGGCAATAAAATTTTACGAAAATATGTTTTTTTTATTTTTTATTCTGAAAATATTTTTATAAATTTGTACTTTCAATTTCTAATCCAATGAATCGAATCTGGAAATTACTTTGCGTCGTTATCTTGACGTATGTTTTTTTGGCAGGACTTTTATTCCCGCTCAAACCGGGTATTTTGACCGTATCACCCAATAAAATCGCTATCGGAAATGCCGCAACATTCCGTGTAGAAGGTTACAATACACTGTTTTTGCGCAGCAATCCGTCGGAATACCGTGCGTGGCTCAAGTTAGATTCCACCGTAATTTTAGCCGCCCAAAACGTCAAAACTACGAGCGATGTGTCCTTAGATTTACAGTTCGATTTTCCCCAAAATCTGCCTTTCAAGGGAACGGTGAAAGATTTTACCCTCATTCTGGACGACCCTTACAACGGTACTTCCGTCCTTCCGAGCGCAGTTTTTGTGACCAAAGACAGTACTGTTTCGTCTGAATTAACGACTTTTCAGTCCGCCAAAATCAGTAACTTGAATACCAAAAAAGGCATCAACTTTCCATACCGAAATATCCTTTCCGAAACCATTCGCAACACCTATTTTCACGTTCCGTTGTGGTTCGGCATGATGATTTTGTTCGCATTTGCCGTTTATTATTCTTGGAAATACTTGACCACGCAACAAATAGAATATGACTTCAAAGCAGAAGCATTGACCCAAATCGGTGTGCTTTTTGGCATTCTCGGCACCATCACGGGTGCGATTTGGGCAAAACACACTTGGGGCGCGTATTGGAGTTGGGACGTGAAGCAAAATATGTCCGCCATTTGCATCTTAATATATATGGCGTACTTCGTCCTGCGCAACTCCTTCGACGACGACGCGCAGTCCGCCCGCTTGGGTGCGGTCTTCAATATTTTCGCCTTCGCAGCCATGATTCCCCTGCTTTTCGTAATCCCGCGACTGACGGACAGCTTGCACCCCGGCAACGGTGGCAATCCCGCTTTTGGCTCACAGGATTTGGACAACACGATGCGAATGATTTTTTACCCCGCCGTCATCGGCTGGACGCTGCTCGGGCTTTGGATTGCAGACACCACTTATAGATATAAGAAAATAAATTTCAAAATGCAATTTTAAGAAATGAAAAAGTTTTTAGTTTTTAGTTTTTAGTTTTTAGTTTTACAAAAAATAAAAATTTGCGTCACATCGCAAATAGAGTCCATTTAGGCGCGAACACTTTCTTGAAACAAATTGCCTATTTTCTCTTATGAATATCTCTAAAATAAGGTAAGTTCTTATACTTAAATAGATGCCATTTATTATTCGACATAATTCGTTGATTTTCAATAGTTTATGATGACTCAAAATTAAAAACTGAAAACTTATAATTACTTACTTATGTTACGAAAAAAATCTTTTTTCTAAAATTTCAAGTAGCATTTTATTCAATGTGACTGCCTTTTCAGACGTGCCTTGTAGAAATTCAAGTTTTTGCAAAAATATCGTCTTGCAAAGCGAAAACTGTTTGAAGTCTGGCGCAGCCGACGCGTATTTTTCGCGCGCCGACGAGATTTTTAAGCAAAAACTTTAGAATTTCTACAGAGCACTTGATTTTTTTGGTTACTTTTTTCATCAAGGAAAAAAGTGACAAAGGACAAGAAAATTACCACAAAATCAAGCTCAAATGAGTCAATTTAATATCCTTGCGTAACATAAGTTATTTTGTATTTTTATTTTCCAATTTATATTTTGAAAAAAAATTCTATTTTTTGGCTTTTTACGATGGCATGGCGCGATAGCCGTCGCCAACGCGGACGTTTGATGCTTTTTGTGTCTTCCATCGTGCTGGGCATTGCTGCTTTGGTGGCTATCAATTCGTTTTCTGCCAATTTGCAAAAAGACATCAACGGCGAAGCCAAAACGCTGCTCGGTGCCGACCTGATGGCGGAGGGCAACCAACCGCCGCCGCCCAACTTGCAGGCAAACTTTGAGGCAATAGAAGGCGAAAAAGCGCGGACGGTTTCGTTTGTTTCGATGGTCTTTTTCCCAAAAAATGAAGGGACGAAACTGGCACAAATCGTGGCTTTAGAAGGCGGATTTCCGTTTTATGGGCAACTTCAGACTTCGCCCGCCACAGCGCAGCAGACGTTTCGGAGCGGCGCGAAAGCGTTGGTGGATAAGTCGCTGATGTTGCAGTTTGGTTTGGAGGTCGGCGATTCGGTCAAAATCGGAGAGATTACCTACTTTATCGAGGGCAAACTCGAGTCTGCACCCGGTCGTGCGGGCATCGCGTCGGCGGTTGCGCCTGCGATTTATGTGCCGCTGGCGACGCTCGAAGCGACTGGTTTGGTACAGAAAGGCAGCCGGATTACCTACCAATATGCGTTCAAGACCGCCGAAAATACGGACGGATTGCTCAAAAAACTCAAACCCTCCGCCGATGCCGCCACCTACACCATAGACTCGGTGGAGTCGCGGAAAGAAACGCTCGGCAACGCATTCGGCAATATGCGTAATTTTCTCAATTTGGTCGCTTTTGTTGCTCTTTTGTTGGGCTGCATTGGGGTCGCCAGTGCTGTCCATATTTATGTAAAAGATAAATTGGCTTCGGTGGCGGTACTGCGCTGTTTGGGGGCGAGCGGTCGGCAGGCGTTTTTGATTTATTTAATCCAAATCGGTACGATGGGCTTATTGGGTGCGATGGCGGGCGCGGCGTTGGGGAGCGTTTTGCAAAAAGTTCTTCCGTTGGTTTTGGGTGATTTTTTGCCTGTCCAAAATATTTCTACCGACCTTTCATTTATTGCCATAATTCAAGGGGTTGTGACAGGGTTTTTAGTGTCTGTATTGTTTGCATTGATTCCTTTGCTCGACATTCGGCACATCTCTCCCTTGCATACGCTCCGAGCTTCTTTTGAAGAAAAAACAAATAAATTCGACCCGTGGAAGTGGGTAGTTTATGGAATGATTGCCTTTTTGGTGGTCGGGTTTGCGTGGGTTCAGACTCGGAGCTTTGCTGCTGCTTTGTCCTTTGTGTTGGGCATTGCGGTCGCGCTTTTGCTGCTGGTCGGAGTGGCTCGTTTGCTGATGTTTTTGCTCCGCAAATATTTTCCAGCCCATTTGGATTATGTTTGGCGGCAGGGCATTGCCAACCTCTATCGCCCTAACAATCAGACACTTACGTTGATGACTTCTATCGGATTGGGGACTATGCTCATTGCGACGCTGTTTTTTATCCAAAATTTGCTGCTCCAACAGGTCGAGCTTTCGGGGAGTGGAAAACAGCCCAATACGATACTTTTTGACATACAAAGTTCTCAAATACAAGGAGTTGCGCAGACGGTTCGCGATGCGGGGCTTCCTGTTTTGCAGCAAGTTCCTATCGTCACGATGCGATTGGAAAAGATAAATGAGGAAACGAAAACAGATTTTTATGCCGACAGCACGCGCCACGAAAGCGTTCCCGAGTGGGTTTTTGACCGTGAATATCGCTGCACTTACCGCGATACGCTGATTGACACCGAAAAAATCATGGAGGGCAGTTGGCACGGCGGTCTTGCGCCTCGCACCGACGGCATCGTGAATGTGTCGTTAGCCGACCGAGTAGCGAAAGCGATGAACGCCAAAATCGGTATGCGCTTGCTTTTCAATGTGCAAGGAACTCCGGTGGAGGCGGAGGTGAGCAGCATCAGAAAGGTGGATTTTAACAGAGTCCAGACCAATTTCTTTGTTGTTTTTCCGAATGGTATTTTGGAAAAAGCACCACAATTTCATGTGATAGTCACCCGAGCCGATTCGGCTGCTCAATCGGCAAATTTTCAAAAAATATTGGTCAAAAACTTCCCCAACGTGAGCATTATTGACCTCACCCAAATCCTAAAAACCGCCGATAGCGTATTGGGAAAGGTGTCTTTTGTGATTCGTTTTATGGCTTTGTTTAGTATTTTGACTGGTTTTGTGGTGCTGGCGAGTTCCATCGCTTTGAGCCGCAGCCAACGGATTCGGGAGAGTGTTTTGCTTCGGACGCTGGGCGCGAGTCGGCGACAAATACGGCGCATCAGCGCATTAGAATACTTTATTTTGGGTGCTTTGGCGGCGGCGACTGGTCTGCTGCTGTCGGTGTTAGGGGCGTGGGCGTTGGCGCGGTTTGCATTTCAGGTGCCGTTTTCGCCGAATTTTGTGATGCCTTTGGCGGTCTTTTTTGGAGTCGCGTTGCTTACGTTGCTCATCGGATTGCTCAACACGCGCTCAGTGCTGAACAGTACGCCGTTGGAAGTTCTTCGGTCGGAAACATAAAAAAAGAGAACCTCTTTTGGAGGCTCCCTTCTCTACCATGAAAACTAAAATCGAAATATCTTAAAGGTAACTTTTTTAAATAAAAATCTGAATAACTTGATTTCAGTGACAAATGTACTACCTTTTTGTGTATTTTCTACACAAAAAGAATTTATTTTTTTGATAAAATGAAAAATAAAGTTGGTGAGCGCAAAAATGTGACATGGTTATTGCACAATTTTGCGGAATTTAGTCAATAAAATACAAGGATTTTTACTTTTTTTTGTGACATCGAAAAATTGTCATGTTTTTGGCAATTTTTTTATTTTTTTTTATCTAAAATACATCAAAATTCCCCCAAAAAGTGTGATGAGCGCAATTAAGACACTTGCCATCTGGATAGAGCGTTGCAAGAACCCGACGAATGTAAGAATATTTTCGCGCTGTGCGGGGTGCTTGGAGATGATTTCGTCCTCCATTTTTTGACGGTCGAATAGGTGCGCGGCTTCAAAATCCACTTTATTTTGCACCAAGATTCGGTAGGCTTTTAGGACTTTCATGCGAAAATACAAATTGACGAAAAGCATCGCCAAGAACAAACCGATGACGGTGGAAACTAAAAATATGTACATAAAAAAGTTGCTTGAATGTTAAAAATTTCTATCCTCAAACCTGCATCACGCCGACGTTGAATTTTTCTACGGGCGCGTTGTTGGCGGCTTCTATGCCCATCGAAATCCAACGCCGAGTTTCGAGCGGGTCAATAATGGCATCTACCCAGAGGCGCGAAGCGGCGTAGTAGGGCGTAGTTTGCTGGTCGTAGCGATTTTTTATTTCTTCAAAAAGGCGATTTTCTTCCTCTTTGTCGGGCTGCTGGTTTTTATTTTTGAGGGTAGCTACTTGTATTTGCGTCAGCACTTTTGCGGCTTGCGCGCCGCCCATTACGGCGATTTTGGCGGTGGGCCAAGCGACAATCAGGCGAGGGTCGTAGGCTTTTCCGCACATCGCGTAGTTGCCGGCACCGTAAGAGTTGCCCATTACGACCGTGAATTTTGGCACGGTGGAGTTGGCGACGGCATTGACCATTTTTGCGCCGTCTTTGATGATGCCGCCGTGTTCGGAGCGCGAGCCGACCATGAACCCTGTCACATCGTGCAAAAAAACGAGCGGAATCTTTTTCTGATTGCAATTCATAATAAACCGCGTCGCTTTGTCGGCACTGTCCGAATAAATCACGCCCCCAAACTGCATTTCGCCTTTGGCAGACTTTACGACTTGCCGATTATTGACCACGATGCCGACCGCCCAGCCGTCTATCCGTGCGTAGGCACAGACGATGGTTTTTCCGTAACCCTCTTTATAAAAAGTCAGCTCCGAATTATCCACCAAACACTTCAGCAAAGCGACTGTGTCATACGGTTTGGTAGGATTTTCGGGAAAAATCTGGTAGATATTTTTCTGATTTTCGGTCGGCAACGCTGGCGCAGTTCGGCTAAAACCTGCCGACTCGAAGCGACCAAATTTATCCACCAAATTTTTTATAGTATCCAAGCAAGTTTTGTCGTCGGGCATTTTGTAGTCCGTGATGCCCGAAATATTGCTCTGCGTATGCGCGCCGCCGAGCGTTTCTTTGTCCACATCTTCGCCGATAGCGGCTTTGACGAGGTAAGGTCCGGCGAGAAAAATAGACCCCGTGTTTTCGACAATCAACGCCTCGTCGCTCATAATCGGCAAATATGCTCCGCCCGCTACACAGCTGCCCATGATGGCTGCAATCTGCGGTATTCCTGCGCTCGACATCTTGGCGTTGTTGCGAAACATTCGTCCAAAATGTTCTTTATCGGGAAAAATTTCGTCTTGCATCGGCAAAAAGACTCCTGCACTGTCCACCAAATAAATGGTTGGAAGTCGGTTTTCCATTGCGATTTCCTGTGCGCGCAGATTTTTTTTACCCGTAATCGGAAACCACGCACCTGCTTTTACGGTCGCGTCGTTGGCAATAATCATACACTGCCGTCCGCGCACATAGCCGATGCCCGCCACTACGCCGCCGGCTGGACAGCCACCGTGTTCGGCGTACATTTCGTAGCCTGCGAAAGCTCCGATTTCGAGGAACGGAGTATCGTCGTCGGTCAGGTATTCGATTCGCTCGCGGGCGGTTAGTTTGCCGTCTTGGTGTTGTTTGGCGATTTTAGCTTTTCCGCCGCCGAGATAAATTTGCTCCAATCGTCGGCGCATCAGGGAAGTGGCAAGTTTGAGAGCGTCCTCATTGGCGTTTTGTTCGAGCGCAGTTGCTGTCATATTTTTTTGAAATATTGGTAAATTAATTGGACAAAAATAGGATTTTTTACTAAAAAATGGCTGTTTATTTTTCGCCAGCCAGTACTTTTCGTACCAAATTTTCGTCTGCCAAATGCGGTACGGTGACTTCTAACTGTGGGTTTCTGTCCATTGCTCTGCGGATAGCGTAGATGGCTTCGGGGTTGCGCGCCCAGCTGCGCCGTGCGATTCCGTTGTTTACGTCCCAAAAAAGCATGGATTCCAAGCGTCGGGCTGCGTCGGGCGAGCCGTCTATCAGCAGTCCAAAGCCGCCATTGATGACTTCGCCCCAGCCTACGCCGCCGCCGTTGTGGATAGAAACCCACGTCGCGCCCCGAAAGCTGTCGCCAATCACGTTTTGTATCGCCATATCCGCCGTAAATCGAGAGCCGTCGTAGATATTGGACGTTTCGCGGTACGGGCTGTCTGTGCCCGACACGTCGTGGTGGTCGCGTCCCAGCACGATGGGCGCAGTAATTTCTCCCGTCGCAATGGCATTGTTGAAGGCTTCGGCGATGCGAATTCGTCCTTCTGCGTCCGCATAAAGTATGCGTGATTTGGAGCCGACGATGGGCAGATTGTGGTCGGCGGCTTCTATCCATGTGAGATTGTCGCGGAGTTGCGGCTGGATTTCGGCGGGTGCTTCGGCGAGCATTTCGCGCAACACTTGTGCGGCGATGCGGTCTGTGGTATCCAAATCCGACTTATCGCCAGACGTGCAAACCCAACGAAATGGACCGAACCCGTAGTCGAAACACATCGGTCCCATGATGTCCTCCACGTAGGATTTGTAGCGAAAAATCTGGTCTTTTTTATTTTCCCAAACGTCTGCGCCGGCTTCGGCGGCTTCTTTGAGGAAGGCGTTTCCGTAGTCCCAAAAGTACATTCCGCGCTCCGAAAGTATGTTGATAGCGGCGACGTGGCGGCGCAGCGTGGCGCGCACTTCGTCCATAAATTTGGGTTTGTCGCTGTTGAGGAGTTGCTTGGCGGCTTCAAAAGTGTAGCCTATCGGAGCGTAGCCGCAGTCGTCAATGTTGTGCAAAGAAGTCTGGTCGCTGCCGAGTTCGATGTCGAGATGGAGTTCCACGCATTTTTCCCAAAGCTCTACGATGTTGCCGTGAAAGACGAGTGCGGTGGCTTTTTTCTCTTTTTTGCAAATAATAATTTTTTCGATAATTTCGGACACATTTTGGAACACGTTTTCTCGTTGAATATATCCGTCCGTCAGACGTTGTTCTATCATTTCGCCGTCTATTTCGGCAATCACGCCCACGCAACCCGTGATGATAGCGGCGATGGCTTGCGCGCCCGACATTCCGCCCAAACCACTGGTAATGAATACTTTACCCTTCAAATCGTCGTTGCCTAATCCCTTTTTTCGTCCTGCATTGAGCAGCGTAATCGTGGTGCCATGCACGATGCCTTGCGGACCGATGTACATGAACGAACCCGCCGTCATTTGTCCGTATTGCGTCACGCCCATGGCGTTGTATTTGTTCCAATCGTCTTTTTTGGAGTGGTTTGGTATCATCATTCCGTTGGTGACGACCACGCGCGGCGCGTCGGGGTGCGATGGGAATAATCCCATTGGGTGTCCAGAATACAGAACTAACGTTTGGCTGTTTGTCATTTTTGACAAATATTGCATGGTGAGGGTGTATTGCGCCCAATTTTGAAAGACAGCACCGTTCCCGCCATAAGTAATGAGTTCGTGGGGGTGTTTGGCGACTTTTTTGTCCAAATTATTCTGAATCATCAGCATAATGGAAGCAGCTTGGTGGCTTTGGCAGGGATATTGGTCAATACTTCGGGCGTGCATTTCGTAGTCGGGTCGAAAGCGATACATATAAATACGTCCAAAATCGTTGAGTTCTTGCACAAACTCTGCTGCCAACACTGCATGATGTCGCGGGTGAAAGTAGCGGAGTGCGTTTTGAATGGCTAAAATGCGTTCTTTTTCGCTCAACACATTTTCGATATTGCGTTTGGGGGCGTGGCTTACGCTGGGGTCGAGTGGTTTTGGCTCGGGCAGTTCGTTTGTTATTCCTGCCAATATTTGCTGTTGAAAAAGTTTACCTTGCATTTTTTTAGACGCAATTTTAGGAATGAAAAAAAATAAAAAAAAACGCTGGCGAAAAGTATTTTTCGCCAGCGTTTTTTTTTGAGCGGATTTAAAAAAACAGTCTATTTTTTAGACGGAAAAGCTTTCGCCGCAGCCGCAGGTGCGGGCGGCGTTGGGATTGTTGAAATAAAATCCTTTGCCTTCCAAACCGTCCGAAAATTCGAGTGTGGTGTTGAAAAGGTAGAGAAAACTTTTGAGGTCGGTGACTACTTTTACGCCGTTGTCTTCAAATACTTGGTCGTTGGGTTTCGATTGGTTGTCGAAATCCATTTTGTAGGACAAGCCCGAACAGCCGCCACTCACGACGCTCACGCGCACGAAGTAGTCGTTGGTCAGGTGCTGTTTTTCCCGAATATTTTCTACCCGATTTTTGGCAGAGTCAGCTACGAAAACCATAGTTTTTTTTTAATTTTCTTGTTTGGCTCTGTAGTCTTTGATGGCAGCTTTGATAGCGTCTTCAGCCAGTACAGAGCAGTGAATTTTTACGGGCGGCAATGCCAATTCTTCTACGATTGCCATGTTGTCAATCGAGAGTGCTTGGTCGATGCTTTTGCCTTTGAGCCACTCGGTAGCCAAAGACGAGGAAGCGATTGCCGAGCCGCAACCGAAGGTTTTGAACTTCGCGTCGGTGATGGTATTGGTCGCTTCATCTACTTCGATTTGGAGGCGCATCACGTCGCCACATTCGGGCGCGCCGACGAGTCCTGTCCCAACGTTTCTTTTGCTTTTGTCAAGCGTTCCGACGTTTTTGGGTGTTTTGAAATGTTCTAAAACTTTTTCTGAATATGCCATTGTATATTTATTTTAATTGAAAACTTGGTTAATTATTTCTGTAAAGTTGTCGGTTGTTTGGAGTTTTAAGACTTCCTGTATTTTTTCTTTATCAATGTATTTTTCTATTTGCTCAAAGTCATTTTTCTGATAGTCGGGTATGTATTTCTTCAATACTGATGTAACTTTTTCACAGGTATTCTCTTTTTTTTTCTTAAAATGCCATAAAATCCATTGCTCAAAACAAGGATTGAAAACTATCCTTTTGACCTCCGAATATTTCAAGCTATCTAATTCTTTTTCACGCTTTTCGACAATTTTAATATTTCTTGCCCGAGTATCTTCGTCATAAAGAATAATAAAATCAGAAAAAAGACCTTTGTTATCCGCAA
This sequence comes from Saprospiraceae bacterium, assembly GCA_043767025.1. Classification (GTDB taxonomy): domain Bacteria; phylum Bacteroidota; class Bacteroidia; order Chitinophagales; family Saprospiraceae; genus JAYUHK01. The sequence continues at coordinate 20,845 of JAYUHK010000148.1, forward strand.
CATATTTTTTACTATACTTTAAAACGCCGTTTGCTCCGCCGCCGTTACAACATTCTACCCGTACAACTTTCTCATATATCTTTTTCAACAAATTGATATAATGCTCTTCTGTTTTACCTTCTACCAGAAAACAGTATGCTTTTTTAAATTGTTTCTGTTTGAGCAATTTTTTCCTCATAATGCTGACGGTTTTGCGCCAAAACGCCCTACGCGGTACAATTTCTCGAGGCTGTGTCGGTGTAAGTCTTTCAAATCTTGAAACTGTGCTGCGCAAAAAATCTCCGTTCTTCCACGCTCATTTTTTTCTGCAAACCATAATTGTTCAGGAGTTAAAATATCCATAAAAACCGTATTATGGAATGAAAAAATCAACTGCCCTTGCTTCGGATTTTGACTTGGGTTCTGAAACAACCCTATTAAGTATGCGACTAAGTTTTGGTGCAATTTGATTTCAATTTCGTCCCAAATTACAACTGTCCCTTTTTCTAAAGCGTATAAAATAGAAGGTAAAACTGCCAACATTTGCAGTGTCCCTGCACTCATCCTTTCTGCCCCCAAAAAAGGCAGTATTCTGCCGTCAATATTATGGTAAAAAGCCTCTGTATAAGCCTCTAATTCCATTGATTCTAACTCTTTTTGTGTATGCTTTATAACTTTAATATCCTGAATAGCTACATCTGCATATTTTAGGATTTTTAGGGCTTGAGTTCTTCGTTCTTCAAACTCTAATAATTTGAGCGTTGACTGCCAAGAATAGCCAATAGGTTTTATTCCGTGCATCAAAATATTGACACTAAAATTCTCAAAATAAGTAGCTATTTTTTTTATTAGTTCTTGTGAATTGAACTGCTTTGCATAAGAAATATATGAACTATTATCTCTCAAATCCTGGATCGGTATTGGCGTAACGAGGCTTCCCCGATCTATTTCATTTTTTTTTCTAACAAAAATAGGCTGCATTTGCCCAGTATTATCGTCTTCGTAAAGCGATAGTTCTTCCAACGAAACGGCAGCACCAAAAAACTCTAATTTATAACCATAATCTCGACCATCTATCGCAAATATAACAAAAAAAGACGTGTCTTTACCTGGTTGCGTAAAAAACGGTTCAGAAGGAATGTTTGAGTCAGGTTTTAAGCCCAGAAAACTTTCCGAAATAAAAAATCTTAAAAAAGCAAAAGCTCTCAACACGTTTGTTTTTCCAGAAGCATTAGAGCCAGCAAAACCAATAACAGGGTTTGCAGCAAAGTCTTTCCGATTGTTGAGAGAAAAATCTACTATTTGCTCATCTCCGATGGAAAAAAAGTTATTTATTTCGCAATATTTTATCATATTTTTTATCCCAAATTCGACAGCTCTTCATCAAAAATATCGGATATTGTGACGACCAAATCGGGAAACACGCCGCTCGTCATCAAGTCGCCTTTCGCAAATATTCCGTTTTGGATATATTTACTTTCCGCACCCAACTGGTACTGAATCACATAGCCCGTGTTGGGTTCCACAATCCAATATTCTCGAACTCCCGCAGTTTCATAGAGATAAAATTTATCCTTCAAATCGCGCCTGCTTGTAGAGTTGGATAGAATCTCAACCACCAAGTCGGGCGCACCCAAACAGCCTTTTTTATCCAATTTCGACAAATCACACAGCACCACTATATCGGGCTGAACAACCGTATGTATTTGATTATCAGCGAGTTCGTTGATTCTTGGCAACCGCACATCAAAAGGCGGGTGAAATACTTTGCACTTTTTATGCTCCAAATATTTAGCAAAAATAACAAATATTTTTCCAGAGGCGTCTTGGTGTTGCACGGACGGCATTGACATTTTCATCAGCTTCCCCCACAGCAATTCCACTCTATCCACAAACTGCCAAGCCAAGTAGTCTGCAAAAGAATATGTTTTTGATGCGTCCAACTCTTCCAATATGCGTACCATTACTTTCATCTATTTGTTAATGTTCGCTCCACACTACTTGCGTCAAGTCCACACCTTCTTGGTACATTTCCCAAATCGGACTCAAATCTCTCATGTGGTTTACGCCCGTGCGGAGTGCGTCAATCGCCATATCTACGTCTTCTTCGGTCGTGAAGCGACCCAAACTGAAGCGAATAGACGAGTGCGCCAAGTCATCGCCGAGTCCCAACGCCACCAATACATAAGAGGGTTCCAAACTTGCCGAAGTACACGCCGAACCCGACGAAACAGCTATATTTTGGTTGAAAGTCATCATCAGACCTTCGCCTTCGACGTGCTTGAAGGATAGATTCGTGACGTGGGGCATACGGCTTTTTTCGTTGCCATTGACATAGACTTCCTCCATTTTCATCAGTTCGGTTTGGAGTTTATCCCGCAATTTGCTCAACCTTGCAGTATCTTGCTGCATTTCTAATCGAGCGATTTCGGCAGCTTTTCCCATTCCTACGATGCCCGGCACGTTGAGGGTGCCGCTTCGCATACCGCGCTCGTGTCCGCCACCGTCCATTTGTGCGGTGACTTTTACGCGCGGATTTTTTCGGCTGACGTACAGAACGCCCACGCCTTTCGGTCCGTACATTTTGTGACCCGTGAAAGACATCAAGTGTACGCCAGTTTCGCGGGCATTGACAGGAATTTTTCCTACCGCTTGCGTCGCGTCACTGTGCAGCAAAACGCCGTGTTTGGCACAAATATCGCCGATAGCTTTCATATCTTGGATTACACCCGTTTCGTTGTTCGCCCACATGATGGACACGAGGACGGTCGTAGGGCGGATTGCCGCTTCGAGTGCTGCGAGGTCAATTATGCCGTCGCTTTGCACGTCCAAATAAGTTACTTCGCCGCCTTCTTTTTCGAGGCGTTTGCAAGTATCCAAAATGGCTTTATGTTCTGTTTTTGCCGTGATAATGTGGTTGCCTTTGCCTGCGTACATTTCAAAAATGCCTTTCAGCGCAAGGTTATTGGATTCGGTTGCGCCCGACGTGAAGATTACTTCTTTTTCGTCTGCGCCGATGAGTTTTGCGATTTGCTCGCGAGCATAATCTACGGCTTCTTCTGCTGCCCAACCAAAAGGGTGATTGCGGCTGGCGGCGTTGCCGTGATGCTCAAAAAAATAAGGCAACATGGCTTCTACCACGCGAGGGTCGCAGGGAGTGGTAGAGTTGTTATCGAGATAAATTAACTTCTTTTGCATTGGTATTTTTTATAAAATATTATGCAAAGATAACGTTTTTGACAAAAAAAAGTTTGCTAAAATGCAAATACTCTCCAAATAAAGCTATTTTTGTAAAAATAAGGAATGAAGAAAAAATAATATATTCCTGTTTTCCAATAAATTGAATCAATTACGAGGCATTTTAAGGCGCAGTGCGGCGCGTTTCGGCAAAAAAAAACGCAGCGATTGGTTAGAAAGGAGGAAAATGTTTAGTTTATTTTAAGTACTCATGTTACGCAGAATAATTTTTTAATAAAATTTCAGGTAGCATTTTATTCAATATGAGTGTCTTTTTAGACGTGCCTTGTAGAAATTCAAGTTTTTGCAAAAATATCGTCTGGCGAAGCGAAAACTGTTTGAAGTCTGGCGGGGTTCCGACGAGTATTTTTCGCGC
>JAYUHK010000149.1:0-9252 GCA_043767025.1 Saprospiraceae bacterium
GACAAAATTAGATAAAAATACAAAAATCGCAGAAGGAGAATTTTTACTTCACTTCAGGATTAAAACAAAAATCACAGGAACAGGAGAAACCTATTCAGACAAAGTTAATTTTAGGTGTGGTCGGTTCAAAGCTAAAATTTATGAACGATGAATAAAGTCCCAACAAGAGCGCAGCTCTTGTTGGGACTTCTTTTTGATTGTACTTTGAGAAAAATTATACCTTCAACATCGGTTTAAAAAACAACTTATTTTTATCATTTACAACAAAAACAGACGTATATTTGTCGCTCAAAGCGAATAAAAATTAATAATATTTTGTCTGAAAAAATAAAAATAGGAACGCGCGGCAGCCATTTAGCCCTTTGGCAAGCCAACTACACGATGTCACAATTATTGACTTTTGGAATAAAATCAGAGCTTTGCATCATCAAGACACAGGGCGACAAAATCCAAGATTTGAGCTTCGACAAATTGGAAGGCAAGGGCTTTTTTACCAAAGAAATTGAAGATGCACTTCTGCGCGGAGAGGTAGATATGGCGGTTCATTCCATGAAAGATTTACCGACCGTCGCCCCCGATGGATTGGTTACGACCGCCGTTTCGTACCGAGAAAATCCAGCAGATTGGCTGCTGATAAGAAAAGACCGGCTCGACAGCGAGCGGCTTTTGAGCTTGCCCAACAACGCAATCGTCGGCACATCGTCGGCGAGAAGAAAAGCCCAAATTTTAGATTTCAGACCCGACGTAGTCCTGAAAGACTTGCGAGGAAACGTGCCAACACGGGTAGAAAAATTGCGGACAGAAACCTACGACGCTATCATTTTAGCTGCGGCTGGGCTGTCACGATTGGAGCTAAATCTGTCAGATATTGAAGTCATTGAGCTGAACCCGCAAGAGTTTGTTCCGGCTCCCGCCCAGGGCGTTTTGGCGTTTCAGACCCGCGAAAGTGACTTCGAGATACGCCGGATTTTGAAAAATCTGCACCACTCGGACGTTTCGGCGGTCACGAATGTCGAGCGCAGAGCGTTACAGCTCATGGGCGGCGGCTGCCATCTGCCTTTGGGGGTGTATTGCGAGCGCGATGCTGACCAAAATTATCATGTTTGGGCTGCCGTAGCCGACACGTGGGACAGTCCGCTTCGCCGAGTGCGGCTTTCGAGCAGCACTACTTTTGGACTGGCGGAGGAAATTATAGCAAAATTAAACCATTAGAAAATGAAAAATTTGCGCAATATGATTTTTTTGCTGCTGCTACTTACTTTGAGCTGTAGCAAAGAAACACCCGAAAAAATAATCTGGGAAGAAGTAAATTCCAACACAAAATTGCAGTTTCGTGACGTGCAAATGTGGGACGATTCGGTAGCTTACGCCGTCGGAGGCGATAACTGGAACCAAGGAATTGCCTCTCAAACCAACGATGGCGGACGCACTTGGCGGACGGATTTTGTAGCCGACAAGCAACTTCGTGGCATCGCTTTTGATGAGAAAGGAGTCGCCTACGCAGGCGGGATTGACGGTTATTTACTCTACAAAAAAACAAAAAATGATGCTTGGTTTTTTTACCGCCAGCAGCACTGGGAGAGCATTACCGACTTGGCGTATTTTGATGCTCAACACGGCGTAGCGGTCGGCGGCATCGGGTATCAAAACGGTGTGATAATGCCGATACTGGGAAAAGAATTTACCAAAATCGGCTATCAATTATTGCTCAATGAATTGGCGAGCGTTTGTTTTTCGGACGCAAATACCATGCACGCAGTGGGTTACGGCATCGTGACACGCTCCAAAGACAACGGGACTTCGTGGCAGCAGCGCAACATTGACGGCGATTTTTTTCGCTCTGTTCATTTTCCAACTGCGAGCGTCGGCTATGCTGTAGGCTCGTCGGGGACGATTATTAAGACGACCGATGGCGGCGAAAATTGGTCAAAACTTCGGGACGGCTCGAGCCATTTTGTATCTACCGAGCCGTTCAAAGCGGTCTTTTTTACGTCCGAAAAAAACGGTTATATCGTCGGAGACAAGGGACTTTTTTGGTACACCGAAAACGGCGGCGACGACTGGGAGCAGGTCGAAAATTTTCCGAGTGACGTAGATTTTACAGGCATCTCTCTTCGCCCCAACGGTGCTGGAATTATAGTGGGCAGCAAAGGAAGAATTTTTAGATTTCATAAATAAAAATGTTAAAAATATCTTAAATTTTAATCAAAAAAATTGATACGAGCAGAAAACATAGTCAAACAATTCGGCGGACAAGTGGTTCTCAAAGGCATTAGTGCTTCCTTTGATGCCGGAAAAACAAATCTCATCATCGGGCGAAGCGGAGCGGGAAAAACTGTTTTGCTAAAAACTTTGGTCGGATTGGTGCAGCCGACTTCTGGTACAGTCTGGTACGATGCGACAAATTTTTCAAAATTAGATAAAAAAAAGCTGCGTGCAGTGCGGTTGGAGGTCGGAATGTTGTTTCAAGGTTCGGCACTTTTTGACTCCCTGACGGTGGAGGAAAATATTCGATTTCCGTTGGATATGTTTACCACATTGACCAAAAAAGAGCGAGAGAATCGAGTGAATTATTGCCTCGAGCGAGTGAGTTTGGCGGGCAACAATGCCAAATTTCCGTCCGAATTGAGTGGTGGAATGCAAAAACGGGTCGGCATCGCGCGCGCCATCGTCCTGAATCCAAAATATCTTTTTTGCGACGAACCCAACTCCGGACTCGACCCCAAAACAAGCATCGTGATAGACGACCTCATCAGAAGTATCACGGTTGAAAATAATATTACGACCATTATCAACACGCACGACATGAATTCGGTGATGGAAATTGGGGACAATATCGTTTTTCTCCACGACGGCGCTATCGAATGGAATGGCAACAAAGACCAAGTGCTGAACAGCAGCAACGAACTTTTGCAGGATTTTATTTTTGCGTCACCGTTTCTCAAAAGGCTGCGCGAAGCGGCTTTTGGTTAATATTTTTTGCTGTAAATATCTGACAATCAACAATTTAGAAAATGAATAAATTAGAAAATATTACGAAAGAACTAACAGATTTTAGTTCTCAATTAGAAGTGACGAAACCCGAAATTTCGGCGGCTTCGATAGGCTGGCACATCGAACACACGCTGTTGGTGACCAACAGTATCATCAATGTACTAAAAAAATCCGACCCAAACGACTACAAATGGAAATTTAATTTTCCTCGCACGTTGATATTTATGACGAGAAAAATTCCGCGCGGACGTGCCAAAGCTCCCAAATCCGTCCAACCAACGGAAACTATAAGCCAAGAGTCGCTCCAAAATCATGTCACAAAAGTGCAAGAAAAACTAAAGGAACTCAACAGTCTGAATCCTAAAAATTCTTTCGACCATCCCTATTTTGGCAAACTCAATGTGGCACAAACCGTCCAATTTTTGAATATCCATACCCAACATCACCTCAATATCGTGAAAGATATTGCAGCGAAGTAAGGAGTTCGGCTCGTTGCGGAGCATAGAATTTTTTTAGAAGTTATCGCTAATTCTAACCAAAATATTTTTCGATAGAAAAATATTTTGTGTAACTTTTACTCCGAAACTTTTCAAGCAATAAAACCGCCTTTTCTTCGTTCCGTTTTTGGGCAATTTATTTTAGACGCGTTTCTACAAAACACATTATAAATAAACTTCTCATTTTTCTCCAAAAAAATCAACAATTCAACAATTATTTTCACTAATTGATATTGATTTTATTAATTTTGCAATTTAGTTTTTGAAAAACCGATAAAATTACTTCTTGACCATGTTCAAACAACTTTTCACTTTAAGTATTTGCTTCTTTTTTTGTTGGACTGCCGCCAATGCCCAAAAAGTTGAATTTACCACTTTCAGCCGCACCACAGGCGGCACAGCGCGCGGTGCTAACTTTGCTTGCACCAACAACGCAGGCACTTACACGCTCGGAGCATTCAACGGAAAAAGCAACGATATTTCGTTGGATACCATTTATTTGTGCCACAACGACTCGCTTCCAATTCTTCACAACAACAATGCAGACCTCACTGGCGACCCGCAAGCAGCGACCAAACCGGGCGTAGGATATGCCTTCTACAAGTGCAAACCGACTATCAGTGGTATGGATTTGGCGACCATCAAAACAGACCCCTGCATAATCCCGACGGCTGTTGGCACAGGAATCCTCGTCGCCGCCTCCAATGACCTAACGGCTACCAACTTTGACATCAAACTCAAAAACGACGGGCTGATACAAAATAATGCCCTCATTCATACGGCACTCGGCACGGCACTCGGCTCGCCGACGGCTATCTGGCTCGCTCCGATTACGTTGGACGCATTCGTGGTGCGCGGCTACGAATCCCCGACAGGCACGCCTCCGTATGGCACCTGTGTCAACGCCAATGTTTCAAAAGCCTTTTCGGTCATCTATTTAAACGAAATCAAAACAAGCAACCCCGTCCCGTCGGGACTGTGCGGACGGTTCACGGTAGCGGGCGGATTGTCGGAATTTGACAATAGCAGTTACACCATCGCGGTAACAAAAGTCGGCGGCGGCGTATTCGGAACGGTAAATACGCCTTTCGGCGGATACAAACACAGTGACGAAGTGAATTTTTCTGTCCCGCAGTCTGGTACTTACAACATAGTCGTGACCGACGGAAAAGCCTGCCCCGCAAATTTTCAAATGACTTTCGCAGCAAACGGTCCGTTGGTTTTTACGGGCGCGCAAGTGACGGGAATGCCGGGCGACATCGTGTGTGTGAACGTACAAGTAAAAGATTTTAAAGACATCGTCAATGCTCAAATGACTTTTCATTGGGACGTTACGAAGATGAAATTCAGCTCTATTATGAACCTCAACCTGTCCAACCTTACGCTGGGCAGCTTTGGCACTACGCCGGGTTTAGTTAATGCTGGAAATATTACTTTTGGCTGGAACACTTTGGGTGGCGCAGGTGATTACGGAGTGACCGTTCCCGACGGGACCAATATTTTTCAGATATGTTTCAAAATAGAACCTACTGCTGTGGCGGGCGATTTTTCAAACGTCTCCTTTGACGGCTCTTTGACCCAAATCGACATCAGAACTTATTGTGGCAATATGCCAGTTTTTACGCCCACTTCGGGCAAAGTCACGGTTGTTACCAATATGTCCAGCATCGTCCTCGCTATTCAGCAAACTGGCGTGAGTTGCTCTGGTCTGGCGGACGGAAAATTTACCGTCACGGCGGTCGGAGGAGGCACGCCGCCGTATAATTTTACTTGGAAAAAACTTCCCGCAGGCACGCCTACCGGCACAGGCAACATAGCTGCCAACGGAGGCTCCGCAACGGTAAGCAACTTGACCGCAGGAAAATATCAGATAGTAACCCAAGATGCGACTGGCGCAGCTTCTACCCGAATAGATACGATTGAAGTGCTGCAACCGCCTGCTTTGGGTGCTGTATTGAAAGATACTTTGCCAAGCTGTAACGGCTTTGCGGACGGAAAATTATGTGCCGAAATCAGCCTAAACGGTGTAATGATCACCAATCCGAGTGCGCAATATACTTTCAAGTGGAGCAACAACGCGACCACTCGCTGCATTGCGGGCTTGACTTCGGGAGCGTATTCTTTCACAGTCACCGACCAGACGACGGGCTGCACTGCCGTTGCCGCCGCCACGCTTGGGCAACCAGCCGCGTTGAGCGTTTCGATAGCAAAAACCGACGTTTCTTGTACGCCGCCCAACGTAGGCACTGCCACAGCAACTGCCGCAGGCGGAACTCCAGCCTACAACTATAAATGGAGTACGGGTTCTATGAGCGCGAGCATTATCAATCTGACGGCAGGAACATACAAAGTGGTTGCGACCGACAAAAACGGCTGTAAAGACAGTATCACTACGAATATTCTGCCGCCCAACAGTCCAAGAATTGATTCATTCAAAGTCGTAAACGTAAAATGCAACGGCGACAACAACGGAGCAATTACGGTTTTTGCCCGTCCCGGCGGTGCAGCTATTGCGGATTACGCGTGGAGTTTTGGCGGGTCTGGAGCTACCAAAACCAATATTTCTAACCTAATCGCAGGTGTCTATTCCGTCACGGTGACAGGCGCAGACGGATGTTCGTCAGTAGGCGATACAGCGATTTCTCAACCTTCCGCAATCGTGGTGGATAGTATTGTGACAAAAAATCCAACTTGCACTGGAAAAAATGACGGAAGAATAACCGTATTTGCGAAAGGCGGAGTTGGTCCATTCAGATACGTTTGGTCGAATGCGCCAGCAGATACCGTCACGAATAATCTAAAAGTCGGTCTGATTGCGGGCAGCTACAACGTAGCCATCATAGACGCAAACGGCTGTAAAGTGGTAAGAAATGCCATTGCGGTAGTGAACCCGCCTGCGGTAAATATTGTTTTCAATTCCATAAAATCCGTAAAGTGTAACAATGGAACGCCTTGCGACGGACAAGCAACGGCAGTCGCATCTGGCGGCAATGGCGTGGTTTATTCTTTCCTTTGGAGTTCGGGAGAAACTATCAATAACTCCGCTACGTCTTCCGCAACCGCTTTGTGTCAAGGATACCAAAAAGTTACCGTTTCGGACGCAAATAACTGTACTCGGGTGGATTCTGTGTTGATTCCTTCGCCGCTTCCGTTGGTTTTAGATTTTATGAGCCTCACTATCAAAGCCGTTTCTTGCAAAGGACTGGCGGACGGTGGCGCGACGGTGGCAGGCTTCGGCGGCACGTCGCCTTACACCTACGCTTGGCAGCAGGGAACGGTCGGGGCTACCATCAGCAACGTGGCGGCTGGAACATACAGTGTGACCATAAAAGATGCCAATAATTGTGTAAAAACATATCCAGTAGGCGTTACAGAGCCGCCGCTGCTGGTTGCTTCTATTGATTTCAGCAATACGCGCAACGTAACTTGCAGCAATAAATCCGACGGCGAGGTAGCTGTCAAAAAAATAGGCGGAAACTCCGGAGCCTTTAACTATGCTTGGACGAACAACGTTTCGACGACTTCTACCGCCGTCAATTTGCCACCAGGAACTTATACCGTCACCGTCACCGACGGCAAGGGCTGCAATGACACAGCACGCTACACCGTGAAGTCGCCGCCGCCGATTGTCGCTAATATTCCCGTACCCGAGCAGCCGAGATGCTTCGGCGAACAAACAACAGTCACCGTAAAAACCGCATCGGGCGGAAACGGACCAATTTTTAAGTTTTCGGTAGATGATGGAGTAGAAAACGCATTGATAGACAACAAGTTAGTACCAATTTTCGCAGGCGAACACATCATAAAAGTATTCGACGGATTGGGTTGTGAGTTTGTGGATACCATAAGTGTCACAGAACCGCCACAATTAGTCGTAAATCTTGGTCCAGATGTGAAAGTAGGTTTGGGTGCGGAGGTCGAGCTTCGTGGAGCGGTGCAGTCAGTTTATCCCATAGATACTGCGATTTGGTTGCCTACGACGGGCTTGCGCCTCAACGTCAATGGCGGTAATCCGCTTCAGGCTTTTGCAAGTCCGCCCAACAATACGACTTATACTTTAATCGTGACGGACATCAACGGCTGTCAAGGCAGCGATGATGTTGCGGTAGAAATTGACCGCAACCGAAACGTATATATTCCCAATGTGTTCTCTCCGAATGGCGATGGAACGAATGATTTTTTCGGTGTTTATGCGGGTTTGGGAGTGTCCGATGTCAATTTTATGCGAGTTTTTGACCGTTGGGGAAATTTGGTTTATTCTGTAGATAAATTTACGCCGACCAATTCGGTGAATAAAGGCAACGGCTGGGACGGAACTTTTAAGGGCAGCCCGATGGACGTTGGCGTTTACATTTACATTATTTCGGTCGGTTTTATTGATAATATTGAGCCAATTTTGTATCGCGGCGATATTACGTTGGTCAAGTAGGTTATAACACAAATAGCTATGAAAAATAAACTTCTGTACGCACTCTTTTTTATGACACTCGCCAATCAAGCTATGTCACAAATAGAGAAAAAAAATGAAGGTTGGGCTTTGCTGCCACATTTGAGTTTTTCCTTCCAGCAGCCGGGTGGCGACTTAGCCAATCGTTTCGGAGCGAGCAACGCTGTCGGTGGGGGAGTGGATTTTCTGACCGAAAAAAATAATATTATTTTGGGCGTGGAGGGAAATTATATTTTTGGCACTACCGTCAAGGAGGATGTTTTGGCTTGGCTGCGCGATGCAGACGGCGCAATAATCGGGAATGCGCAGTCGCAGACCAGCGTGGTGCTGCGAGAAAGAGGCTTTTACTTGGGCGGCGTGGTCGGAAAACTGTTCAGTGTGTTGCCACAAAATCCTCGTTCTGGAATCCGAGCTACGATAGGCGTGGGCATTTTGCAGCATCGGATTCGGCTGCAAGACGACAACTCTGCGGTGCAGCAAATCTCGGGCAACAACTCAAAAGGCTACGACCGCTTGTCCAACGGCATCGCTTTCAATGGGTTCATTGGCTACCAACATCTTGCCAAAAATCGCCGCTTCAACATGACTGTTGGGGTTGAATTGACTCAAGGTTTTACCCAAAGCCGACGCGGATTCAACTACGATACTCAAATGGCGGATACCCAAAAAAGGAAAGATTCACTCGTTGGCTTCAAAATGGCATGGACGGTGCCTTTTTACATCGGTGAAAATGCCGAGCAAATATTTTATTAAAAAAAAGAAGCGCAGCTTTCAGGATAGAATACTGCACTTCTTTAACTTTTCAAAATTATTTAGTTCACTTTAACTTTCATAAAGACATTCACTGATTCAGAAGGTTGCAGCAAGACTAAAATTAGAACAAAAAAAAACGTTTGTAAAAAGAATTTTCTTTTTACAAACGTTTTTTTTATCCCAAGTTCTTATACTTAAATATATGACATTTAATATTCGACATAATTCGTTGATTTTCAACAGTTTATGACGACTTAAAATTAAAAACTAAAAACTTATAACTATTTAAAATAAAAATAATAAGTCATAAATTTGTCACTCCAACGCAAGGTCAAATGTAAACAATAGGCAGCAAATTCAAAACTAATTTAATACAAATGAAAATTTATCGGCATATTTTATCACAATAGTATGCTCACAAGTAATTTTTAGCAACTCATATTACCCAGAAACATTTTGACCGGCTCATTTAATCTTGATTTTTGTAGCTATTGACTTGGTTTTTGTCACTTTTTTTCTTGATAAAAAAAGTAACCAAAAAAATCAAGTGCTCTGTATAAA
>JAYUHK010000150.1:0-11590 GCA_043767025.1 Saprospiraceae bacterium
ACAGAGCACTTGATTTTTTTGGTTACTTTTTTTATCAAGAAAAAAAGTGACAAAAACCAAGTCAATAGCTACAAAAATCAAGATTAAATGAGCCAGTCAAAATGTTTCTGCGTAACATGAGTTACTTACTATAATTTTCTTCATTCCTCATTCTTCGACCAATTAAAACAATAAAATATGAAAAAAATCGTTTCTTTCGCATTGTTATTTTTACAAAGTGCTTATTTTTTTGCACAAAATGAAGCCCAAAACAACGACTTTATGCGCAGCACCGGTAAGATAAACGTAGTCGTAGCGGTGATTTTTGCCACATTCGTAGGTATTATATTATTTTTAGTCCGAATAGATAAGAAGCTAACCAAATTAGAAAATCAAATTAAATAAGTATGAGCAGTAGTCCGAATGCCAGTTTTTACGAAAGCGTAATGCGCAATTTCGATAAAGCAGCGAAACACACCGACCTTCATCGAGGTCTTTTGGAGCAAATAAAAGTTTGCAACGCCGTGTATCAAATCCATTTTCCAGTCAAAATGGGCGACGAATACCGCGTTATCGAAGCCTATCGCGTCCAACACAGCCACCACCGAATGCCCACCAAAGGCGGGATTCGATACGCAATGAGCGTGGATCAAGAAGAAGTAATGGCGCTTGCCGCTTTGATGACCTACAAATGCGCCCTCGTGGACGTACCTTTTGGAGGTGCCAAAGGCGGTATCAAAATCAATCCGAAAGAATTTACAGCCGGAGAGTTGGAAAAAATAACGCGCCGCTACACCACCGAATTGATTAATAAAAATTTTATCGGTCCCGGCATTGACGTTCCCGCGCCCGACTATGGGACTGGACCGCGCGAAATGGCTTGGATTTTTGACACTTACCAAACCTTCAAACACGGCGAAATAGATGCTTACGCTTGCGTGACGGGAAAGCCGGTGGCGCAAGGCGGGATTCGTGGAAGAACGGAGGCGACTGGGCGTGGCGTTTTTTATGCACTTCGTGAAATAATGAACGATGCAAAATTGATGAGAAAAATCGGGCTTTCGACAGGGATTCAAGGCAAAACGATGGTCGTGCAAGGACTTGGAAATGTAGGCTCTTACACGGCGCAAATTTCGCAAGAAGAAGGCAACGTAAAAATAATCGGCGTAGCCGAATTTGAGGGTTCTATACACAAAGCCGACGGAATCGATGTCACAGAACTGTTGGAATTTAGAAAAAAAACGGGTTCGATAATAGGCTTTCCCGGCTCTGTTACTTTGAGCGAGCGCAGTGCGGCGTTGGAGTTGGAGTGTGATATTTTGGTGCCTGCGGCACTCGAAAACGTAATTACGGTTGCGAATGCACACAAAATAAAAGCGAAAATTGTTGCGGAAGCCGCCAACGGTCCCGTGACTTCAGAAGCGGAGGATATTTTGTTGGAGAAAGGTATTTTGGTCATTCCCGATATGTATATCAATGCGGGCGGAGTGACCGTTTCGTACTTCGAGTGGCTCAAAAACCTTTCGCACATGAGATTTGGGCGAATGGAAAAGCGTTTTGACCACAATACCTACAACGCGTTGGTGAGTTTGGTGGAGCGTCTGACGGGCAAGACGATAGACGCTCGCGAAAAAGACCTGCTCACACGAGGCGCCGAAGAAGTGGATTTGGTGCGCTCGGGCTTGGAGGAAACTATGATTACGGCGTACCACCAAATACGAGATGTGTGGGACAGCAAGCCCGAAATAAAAGATATGCGGACAGCGGCTTTTGTGTGCGCATTGCTAAAAATCGGCAGCGATTACGAAAATCTGGGTATTTTTCCATAGATTTCAGTCCAAAATAGTAGAAAATGAAAAGCGGAAAGTAACAAGTTGACTTTCCGCTTTTTATTTTAACATTCAGAGCATCTACAAATTTATAAAAACTTTAACACTTTTCGCTATAATATTAATTTGCTATTGTCGTTTAATAGTAGTATTTTTGCACAAATTATTGGAAAACACAAAAGTAATAATATTTTTTTAGTGCTACCTTTTAGAGTAGTTTTAAAAATAATTGTGCTTTTTTTGACGAAAAACTTGCTTTTTATTCCAAACAGTTTTAAATTGCGCCATAATATTTACATCCAAAATAAAATTTTTAATTAAAAAAAAGATGATACCAGAAAAATTAGACAAACTCGACCTCAAAATCTTGAAAATTTTACAAGAAAACAGTAAAATTACCAACTTGGATTTATCCAAAAGAATCGGCTTGTCGCCTGCTCCGACTTTGGAGCGCGTCAAGAAATTGGAGCAAACGGGCGTAGTAGAAAGCTACCACGCAGAAGTAAATCCTCAACAAATCGGACTGAATGTCAAGACATTCATTTTGGTTTCTTTGGCTTGGCAAAAAGAAAATGCACTCAATAATTTCCTCGAAAAAATCAAAGCGATTGATGAGATTACGGAATGTTACATCATCACAGGCGAAGCAGATTTTTTGATGAAAATCGTCTGTTTGGATATTCCGAACTACGAAAAATTATTGTTCAAAACGCTCACTCAAATCGAAGAAATCGAAAGATTGAAAACTTTGATGACGCTTTCTACAGTAAAATATTCAAAAATTTTGCCTTTCGAATACGAATAATTCAAGTGAATTGCTCGGTAACAAAAAAAAGCATGGTGCGTTTGCACCATGCTTTTTTTTTTGTTACAAAAGTTAGGGAAAATTTAAAAAACCCAATTAAATCCAACTGCTGCGATTCTGTAATCATTGATACTGTTTTTGACAAACATAGAACTCAAATCGTAGCGAAAATAAAGGTTTATCAGATTGCTAAATGCAAGATTGGCACGCACTCCGTAGTTGAAATTGCTGAGTCCAAAACGATGGTATGACTTTATTTCAACATCTGCACCATCGTTGATTTTAGTATAGTTGAGCTTTGAGTAACTATTCAAGCGAATGCCACCATACGCGCTGACTCCAATACTCGGAATACCTTTTCCGGGCTTGTACTCGAACCCAACAGGAACAGTTAAGTAATTGACATATAGGTCGTTATCTGTGACATTTGCTCCTGCAATATCGCTCGGGCTGAATAACGCGGGTAAGTTTCTGTCCGTAGAAAGAGTTGCATCGCCCTTCAAATCAAAGTGATTGAACAAAAAAGTAAGCCCATAATTGAGTGTAAAAGGAGCTGTGGAGGAATTATTTAATCGAGTTTTGAATAAAAATCCAAAGTCA
Source organism: Saprospiraceae bacterium (assembly GCA_043767025.1). Classification (GTDB taxonomy): domain Bacteria; phylum Bacteroidota; class Bacteroidia; order Chitinophagales; family Saprospiraceae; genus JAYUHK01. The sequence continues at coordinate 3,214 of JAYUHK010000150.1, forward strand.
AAAAACCAAGACCGCCAAATATCTTGCTCTGGACAAAGCCCATTTACAGATGTTGGTTTTCTATCCAACACGCTCACGCCAGAAGCCATTTGCCAATACAATTTCGTCTTTTTTGTATTGCGCAGTTTGGAAATCATAGGCTCATTTTTCTTAATTTTTACATCTTTGTCTTCTTTTACTATGTCACGACCGTCGCTATCTGCGTCTTCTACGATGACTTTTTCGGTGCGTGTTTCTTTTCCGTCGGCATCAACAGAGATAGTAACCTCTTTTTTGACTTTTTGCTTGATGTCTGGCTTGGCGTTGCGCCCTTTTTCTATCCGCATCAATGAGTCTGGGCGGATTTCTTGTTGCGCTTGCGCAAAAAAAGACACAAAAATGGCGCAACAAATGATGAAAAGTGATTTTGATTTCATGATAAATTAATTTTTAAATGGTTGATTATGAATTACTTATATTTTAATTCGGTTTAATTTTTTCGCATTGATTTGATCGTAGCGAGCGTTTCGCTGTTCTTAAATTCTTCGACAAGCTGTGTAGTTTTGCTGCCCACGATGGCAAGTACTTTTTCGGTCAAAGTAGGGTCGTCGTCGTCATCGATAGCGGAAGAAATCGGTAAATCTAAATTATTTTGTGGCTGCCGAAGCGTCTGAATTTCAGAAATAGCCTTCTTTTCTATCGAAGAAACAGCGAGAAACGTTCTCGAAGAAATATTTTTTGATTCAGAAAATGAAATGTTAATTTTTTCTAAAACTATAGCTTTTTCTGTTTTCGTTTCCGCTATATTGTTACTTTCAGCTGTGCGTGATTTTTCCAAAACGGGACTCACTGTAAGTTCGGTTTTTATCTGGAAATTATTTTTAAAAAATTCGTTATTTTGTTTTTCAGTGACCGTTTTTATTTCGATTATTGACTTTCTATACTGATTTTCAGACTTGTTTTCGATTGATTTGTTGCCATTCTGATTTTCCAAAATAGGCGTAGTAGCGACTGCGAGCGGCATATCCGAACTCTTTTGAGTCGCATAAAAAACGCCTACACAGAGCAGCAGCAGCACCGAAGCCGCCGCCAACCAAGCCCCAATTTTTACCTTTCGGCGCGGACGCTCCAAACCCTCCTGCACACGCTCCCACGCCTTCGGCGAAGGAGCTATTTGGTGAGCTAACAGCTTGCTTTTGAAGTATTTATCCAATTTTTTCATTACTTTTTTTTTCATTGTTTTCCAACTCGATTATCATTTTTTGCAAACAATCCCGTGACTTCATCAGTTGAGTTTTAGATGTACTTTCAGAAATTCCCAACAGTTGAGCGATTTCAAAATGCTTGAAGCCTTCTATCGCATATAGGTTGAAAACGGTGCGATAACCTGCGGGCAAATTTTCTACAATTTTTAATAAATCTTCCGCCTGCAATTCTGCCTGAATATCAAATTCTTTGGACGCTGGCGTTTGCAAAATCTCGTCGAAAGACGCATATTCTAACTTGACGGACTTCAAATAATCCAAACATTCTCTCACCATTATCTGGCGCAACCAACCTCCAAAACTACTCACTTTTTCTAAATTTGTGACCGCCTTAAATGCCTTTATAAAACCATTAGACATCAATTCCTCGGCAATCTCGTACCGAACCACATACCGCTTGCAGACGACCAACATCTTGGAAGCAAACCGCTCGTAAAGTTCTTTTTGGGCGCGCGCTTCGTTTTTCTGACACCGCTCCACCAACTCCTCATCGGACACTCTTCTTATCAGCTCAAAAATTTTCATCGGTCTTTCGTTTTATAAAATGATTGACGAAGTTAGTCCCAAAATAGTTGCCTGACGACGTTTTTAAAAAGAAAAAACACCTTGTAAAATGACTTACAAGGTGTTTTTTTTATGATTGAGTAAATTTTACTGCTTCATTTCTTCTTGAATTTGTAGCACTAATTCAAGCGGAACATCGTTTGCCTCTGCAATTTCCTCCGATGATAATTTTCCTATTTTTAATAAGCGAATTATCGTTTCTTTTGTTTGCTCATTAAGTGCAGCAGTTACAGCGACCTTTACCGCACTATCCATCGTATTATGATAATCTCTGTAATCCTTTAAACTTTGATTGTACATAAGTTCTGGCATCGGTGTATTTTTTTGGATAAAATAAATTATGTTTTCTTCATTTCTTCTTGAATTTGTAGCACTAATTCAAGCGGAACATCGTTGTCTTCTGCGATGTCTTCTAAAGCAGTTTTACCTCTTTTTAAGGTACGAATTATCGTTTCTTTTGTTTGCTCATTAAGTGCAGCAGTTACAGCGACCTTTACCGCACTATCCATCGTGTTGTGGTAATCGCGATAATCCTTTAAACTTTCTTCGTAAGCGTCTAATTGGGATTGGTTGAAATTAGCAACTTTGGCTACTTCGAAGGCTTCTTGAAAAATCGGTTCGTTCAAGATGCTTGGGATTTCGGTAAAATCTTCTAAATTTTTCAGAAAATAAATCCACTTTTCAAAACGGTTGGTAAGTTGGTCTTCCGTTTTATTGAAGTTGGGCATTTCTAAAAAAAAGTATTTCAGCTTGGGGTAAAATACTCGATTGCGTTGGTCTTTTAGCTGCACTTCGTGGTAGAAATCCTCCTCAAAAATCTCCTCGTCGATTTCCAATAATTCCTTATTTCCAAACTCAAAAGCCAAAATAGCTACGCAATACACCATTGACAACTGGTAATCCCATTTGCCTTTTTTCGCCTGCGTGCGTATCGGAAACGTAGAATAATATATGGTGCGGTCTTTAAAATATTCTTGAAACGCTTTTTGCATCTCTACGATAAAAAAAGTACCGTCAGCCGATTGACAATAAATATCATAGACTGCTTTGCGATTGCTCGACGTGTCGCCCATTTGCTCGGGAGATTTGAACGTCAGAGTCGCAATTTTGCTGCTCAAAGGCAGCAATTCGTTCAGAAAATCAATTAACAGTTCCTTGTGCGCTTCTTCTCCAAAAAGGCGTTTGAAACCAAAATCGGTGTATGGATTGATATAAACTGACATTGTTGCTTTTGTTGTTAAATAATAAAACAAAGTTACGTTTTTATTTCTAATGAATGATGAAAAATAAAGTACTCAAATTTCTAAAATCAATTCAATCAATAACAAGGCATTTTTAAAACGCAATGCGGCACATAGTAACGAAAAAAATTACGCAGTGATTGGTTCTAATTCAGCAGAAAAAATGGATAATTTATTTTAAGTAAAAAAACAGTTTTACAACCTGATGCCAAAGGCATCAAACATTTATAGAAAAATATATGGTACATAGCGTCCGACCCCGAAGGGGTCGCAGATATAGGGCATTTGCCTTTTATAAACATTTAATCCCTCCTGGATTTTTAAACGAAAGTAATTATGTACAAGTATTTAGACGCATTTCTAATAATGCACTTTTTTGCTTTCTCAATGTGAGTGCTGAACAACCAAAAAAATATCTCGACGAAAAAAATAATTATTATATTGCAAAAAAATAACAACCAAATAAAAAATCTTCTTATCTTGTTTGGTCAAATTGTATGAAACACAAAATTGAATTTCGATTATGCAAAAAAATCTACACCCAATCTGGGTTAAAAAGTACCTTGTTGTAGCTGTTTTTATTTCGCTTGCGGCATTCCTGAACGCCCAAAACTTGCTCAAAGGTAAAGTCACCGACGACAAAGACGAGGCACTCATCGGAGCCGCCATTTTAGAAAAAGGAACTACCAACGGCGTTTCGACGGATTTTGATGGGAATTTTGAAATAAAAATTTCCAAATTTCCAGCTCTTTTGGAAGTCACTTACATTGGCTACGCCAAAAAAGAAATCGCCGTCGCCTCCGCCAAAGAAAAATTGACCATCAAAATGGCGGACGATGCCGTGATACTCGTAGATGTCCAAATCAAAGGGCAACGAATCTCGGACAAGCAAAAAGAAGCGCCACTCACCATCGAATCCATCGATGTGCTGGCGATAAAAGAAACGCCCGCCGCCAACTTTTACGACGGATTGGGCGCACTCAAAGGCGTGGACTTGACGGCAGCCAGCTTGGGCTTCAAAATCATCAACACGCGCGGCTTCAACTCTACAAGTCCTGTCCGCTCCCTCCAAATCATAGACGGCGTGGACAATCAGTCGCCGGGCTTGAATTTTTCACTCGGAAATTTTCTGGGGACTTCAGAGTTGGACGTAATAAAAGCCGACATCATCGTAGGCGCGAGTTCGGCTTTTTATGGTCCCAACGCTTTCAACGGCGTAATCAGCATGGAAACCAAAAATCCATTCTACCAGAAAGGACTCGGCGTGATGCTAAAAAGCGGCGAAAGACGACTTTTTGAAGGTGCTATTCGCTGGGCGGACGCGATTAAGAACAAAAAAGGTCTTGATGTTTTTGCCTACAAACTTAATTTTAGTTATTTGAGAGCAGATGACTGGCGCGCAGAGAATTACGATCCCGTGTTTGGTAGCAAATCAGCAAAAAATAATCCGGGCGGCTTCGACAAAGTCAATGTATATGGCGATGAATTTTCCGCGACTTTGGATTATTCGCAGGACTTGCTGCGCCCCAACTCTGGCATTGGAACTTTGCACCGCACAGGCTACAAAGAAACCGACTTGGTGGATTACAACACCCGAAATATCAAGGCAAACGCCGCTTTTCACCTCCGTACCTCGCCGTCCTTGAAGGACGAATCGCCAGAGCTTATTTACTCTTTTAGCCTCGGAAACGGGACTACGGTATATCAAGGCGACAACCGGTTCAGCTTGAAAGACATTTTATTTTTTCAGAATAGATTGGAATTTCGCAAACGCGATAAGTTTTTTATTCGTGCTTACGCCACCAACGAGGACGCTGGAAACTCCTACGACCCGTATTTTACAGCCTTGCTGCTGCAAGGAAAATCAAAAACAAGCGACCGCTGGGGAAGCGACTATCTAAAATATTGGAACTCCAACGTGCTGGATAAAATGAAAGAAGCCGGCTATCCACAACTCAAAATTTTTGTTGACCCTGTGACCGGCATCGTAAGCACCACTTTTGACTCTACGGCTGCCTACAAATGGTTTGGGGACAATACCGCCTTTTTGAGCCAGTACCACAGCAACGCGCGCGCGCTGTCGGACACTACCAAAAGTATCGTAGGCACAGGTGTAGCGTATTATCAGCCGGGAACGCAGCGTTTTACGGACGAGTTCAACCGAATAACTTCTACCAAATCCAACAAGCGCGACGCAAATGCTGGCTCAAGATTTTTTGACAAATCCGCCCTCTATCACCTTCACGGAGAATATAAATTTGCGCCGACTTGGGCGGAAGTTCTCACCGTTGGAGCGAATGGGCGACTGTATAGACCCAATTCCGACGGTACGATTTTTAAAGATACGGCGGGCGTGGTGTTGAGCAACTTTGAGTACGGTATCTATGGCGGCGTAGAAAAACGCTTTCTCGACAAGCAACTCAAAGCAACTTTGAGCGCGCGAATGGATAAAAATCAAAATTTCAATTATCTGTTTTCGCCTGCCGCCTCTTTGGTTTGGCAGCCGAATAAGGTGGACGTTGTGCGACTTTCGTTTTCGTCCGCCATTCGAAATCCTACTTTGACCGACCAATATTTGTTTCTCAATGTGGGTCCAGCTATTCTTGCGGGCAATCTGACGGGCGTGGATAGCCTGATAACCGTCCAGTCGTTCAGAGATTATTTGGACTTAAAAAATCTCAAAAACTTGAAATATTTTAACATTGGCGCCGTGCGTCCCGAGAAAGTAAAAACTTTCGAGTTGGGCTATCGGACTACGTTTTTTGAGCAACTTTTTATGGACGCGAGTTATTATTTTAGTATCTACAACGACTTTTTGGGCTACCAAATCGGAATTTCGTCGCAGTTCGACCCGCTTACGGCTCTGCCACAAAATACGCAAGCCTATCGCTACGCCGCCAACTCCTCCAACACTGTCACGACACAAGGTTTTTCTATCGGATTAAACTACTTTTTTTCTAAATACTATCAGGTTTCAGGAAATTATTCGTGGAACAAGCTCAATAAAACTTTCGCCGACGACCCAATTATTCCCGCTTTTAACACGCCCGAACACAAATTTAATCTCGGCTTGTCGGGTAGAGATGTGGTCGTGAAATTGGGAAGTAAGAAAATTGAAAACGTGGGATTCAGTATGAACTATAAGTTTGTGAAAGGCTTTTTGTTTGAAGGATCTCCTCAATTTTCAGGTTTTATAAGGGATTACGGCTTGTTGGACGCACAGGTGAGCTTGGGAGTGCCAAAAATCAATACTATTTTCAAGCTCGGCGCAGCCAATCTTTTGGAAAATAAACACTACGAAACCTACGGCGGACCGCTAATCGGTAGGTTGATTTATTTCTCGATGGTTTATGATTTTAAGAAAAAATAAAAGAAGAAATAAGGAAAAAATAAAAATGTCATATTTATTGTATTTTTTTATTTAAAATACCATTATATGTATTACTTTTGTCCGCATCAAATAAATAAATAATTATTTAATCAAACAATTTTTAAAATGAAAAAATTTAACATTTTAGCTTGCTTTGCACTGTCTTTGTTAGCCGCTTTCAGCTCCAATGCTCAAAGTGTGCGCTTCCTCAATCCAGTGTTCTCTGGCGTGACAATCAATAGATTGGCGTACGGAGCGAATTTTACAATCCTTGCAGTGCCTTCTACGGGTCGCACAGTCAAGCAACCGCTCGGCATGGACGTTTATCAACCAACTGGCGACACTGCCGCTAAGCGACCTTTGGTCATCTATCTCCACACAGGTAACTTCCTACCAACACCACAAAATGGTAGCCCAAGTGGAAAGTTTGACGACTCTACAGCAGTAGAAATCAGCACACAATTAGCCAAAATGGGTTATGTGGTAGCTTCTGCAGACTATCGTTTGGGTTGGGACCCTTTGAACTCTATCCCTGAAAGAAGAAACAACACGCTCATCAACGCAGCGTATCGTGGAGTGCAAGATGCAAGAACTTGCGTCCGTTTTTTCAAAGAAAATGCAGCAGCCTTCAAAATTGACACTAACCGAATCGTAATGTGGGGTCAAGGAACGGGTGGCTACATCGCTTTGGCGGCAGCCACTTTGAACAAATATACAGAAATAGTAACTACTACCAACCCTGCTGGAAAGTTCGTTGGCTCTAACGGACTTCCGATGGTAATCGAAAAAGTACAAGTTGCTGCTGGTATTTTCTTGTATATCAACAGCGATATAGAAGGCAAAAACAATGGTTTCGTACCACCAAATGCCGACGGAACGCCTAATCCGGGACCGCCGCCAACAGGCGACACACTTTGCAAAGGCAACTGGCTCAATCACAATTCAGACTTCCAAATGTATGTCAATTTGGGCGGAGCTTTGGGCGATATTTCTTGGTTGGACTCTGCCTCTACACCGGGTATTTCTTTCCACTGCCCTTACGACCCCTATGCGCCTTACAAAGACGATATTTTGTATGTGCCAGTACCTCCCACTCCACTGCCTGTGGTAAGAGTACAAGGTAGCTACGAAGTGCAAAAGAGAGCGCACGCTTTGGGTCTTGATGCCAAATTTACAAAAATCAAGCCTGCTTTTGACCCTTACGGAGCAAAAGCCAACTCCAAGAATGAAGGTTATTTCGGTCTGTTCCCGATTTACGGAAGTGCCAGAGATAGCAACGGAATGATTATCATTACAGATGCGTCGCCTTGGGATTTCTGGAGTCCAGCTAATGTAAATAATCCGGGTGGTTTGAATACAAACCCAAATATGAGCAAAATGAAAGCGTTGGTTTATATTGACACTATCATCAGGTTCTACGCGCCGCGCGCGTGCAAGCAGTTGAAATTGGCTTCTTGTGCGGACTTGGTGAGCGGAACAGAAGATGTGTTGAAAGAAGCTGACGTAAAAGTCACTTTGTCGCCAAATCCTGCTTACGGAAGTGTGCAAGTAGTATCAGAGGAAAACAGTCCGATTCGCCACATCGTCATTTATGACGTAGAAGGACGAATTGTGGACTCTCAATTCAACATCAACGCTAATTCGTATGAGATTCAGCGCAAGCAAATTCCTGCGGGAATGTATTTCGTCGAAATGCACTTTGAAAAAGGAAAGTTGAGCAAAAAATTAATTTTTAATTAATTTTCTTCGTTCTTAAATAAAAAAAGCCAACCAAAATTAATTTTGGTTGGCTTTTTTTATTTTAAAACTCACGTTAAGCACGAATCCTAAATTTACTCTTTTGAATTTAGCTTTGTAGTTATTTACTTGGTTTTTGTCACTTTTTTTCTTGATAAAAAAAGTAACCAAAAAAATCAAGTGCTCTGTAGAAATTCTAAAGTTTTTGCTTAAAAATCCCG
>JAYUHK010000151.1:0-6753 GCA_043767025.1 Saprospiraceae bacterium
TTTTCGCGCGCCGACGGGATTTTTAGGCAAAAACTTTAGAATTTCTACAGAGCACTTGATTTTTTTGGTTACTTTTTTCATCAAGGAAAAAAGTGACAAAAACCAAGTAAATAACTGCAAAAACTAAACTCAAATGAGCCAATTTAAAATCCTTGCGTAATATGAGTTATCAACATAGACTGCAAAAAATATTTTGGGTTGCATCTAATTTGATACAAATGTAAAGTACTATGTAATACAAGGTACTTTTTAAAGACCAATAGCGCATTTTTATAGACGAAATGGGATTAGGAATGTTAAATTCAATAAAATTGACTGATTTTATTCATTACTGCATGAATAATTTTTTGAGTTTGCAAATAAAATGTAAATTTGTGCTTCGCAAGCAAAGTCAAAAAATCAATAAAAATATGAAATATTTATTCCAAATTCTGATGCTTTTTTTCGCCATTTCGTGGGTAAGTTGCAAAAATAATACCGAAAATAATGCCAAAAAAGTGGATAAAGATGCCAACGGTCAAGCGATTGTTTTACCTTCCGATTTTGCGGTGCTGACAGATAAAATGTGGGCAGTAGATTTTGTGGTAGCTACAAAAGACAGCAGCGCAAAAGATTTCGCAGGAAAATGGTACAAATTTTATGACGAAGGACATCGTTTCGATTTTGGTCGCTGGCGCGAAAAAATAAACTCCGGCACATGGGAATACGACCACGAAACCAACTTTTTGGATCTAAATTTCGATAAAGAAAGTACTGAAAAAAAGCAATGGAAAGTCAAAGTTAATTCCTCACAAGTGATGATGATTTGGATTGGCTCTACCACGCGCAACCCTTCGGGCGACCAAGTGAAACTCAATCATGTGAGCGAAATGCCCGAAAAAAAGTAAATTTTTCAATAAGGAACGCATCTAAAATAAATTTCCCTTTTTTACTTATAAAACACAATAATGAAACAATTTTTTAGCTTCAAATTGATTTTCTGCTGCGCAATATCAGTATTTTTTGCGAACCACTCGTCCGCCCAAAATCTTACAGCGCAGCACAAAGCAGGGCAACTTTTAGTAGCTTTCAACGAAAAAACCGACGTGTCAGCATATATTGCCCAGCACCAATGGGTACAAAATATAGCTACACAGTTGCAAATAGTGCGACAAGTTTCGCCGCAATCCAACATCTGGTTGCTCAAATACAACCAAAATAGCATCTCCGAAATGGATATGTTGGTGGCGACCCTTCGCTCCAAAGAAGTGCGCGAAGCTCAATTCAATCACCTACTTTCCAACCGAAATACCGTGCCAAACGACAGCCTGCTCGCCAAGCAATGGCAATGGATCAATACTGGACAGACTGGCGGCACAGCCGATGCAGATTTGGACGCAGACCAAGCGTGGGACATTACCACTGGCGGACTTACCGCACTCGGCGACACCATCGTAGTCGCTATCATTGACGACGGCATAGACTTCAATCACCCCGATTTGAAAAATAATTTGTGGGTCAATCGTGCCGAAATTCCCAACAATGGAATTGACGACGACGGAAACGGCTACATCGACGACGTGCGCGGCTGGAATCCGGGTACGCAGAACGACAACGTAAGTGGCGGAGTTCATGGCGTAGAAGTGGCTGGAATGATTGGCGCGCAAGGCAACAATACTAAAGGCGTGACCGGTATCAACTGGCGTATAAAAATGATGATTATCGGCTACACCAGCACCGACGAGGCGGACGTAATCGAGTCCTACTCTTATGCCCTCAAACAACGCCAACTTTACAACCAAAGCAACGGCGCAAAAGGAGCTTATGTGGTAGCGACCAACTCAAGTTGGGGCATCAATCAAGGGCAGCCCGCAGACGCTCCGCTTTGGTGCGCTTTTTATGACACACTCGGCGTGCATGGGATTTTGAGCTGCGGCGCAACGTCCAACTCTGCAGTAAATGTTGATGTAGTTGGCGACTTGCCGACCGCTTGCCCAAGCGAATTTTTGATAGCTGTGACTGCTACCGATGCAAAAGATTTTAGAAATTTTTCTGCCTTTGGACTCGAAAACGTTGATGTTGCAGCTCCCGGCGACAATGTTTATACCACCGCGACTACTCAATTTGGCAGCCCCTACACTTTGACGAGTGGGACTTCTTTTGCGTCCCCCACCACCGCAGGTCTTATCGCTTTGCTCTATTCGGCGCCTTGCTCCAACATCATCGAGCTTTCTAAAATTAATCCCGCCGAAGCCGCCAAACAAATCCGAAATGCCCTCTTCGCAGGCGTAGATGTGAAACCTAATTTGCAAAGCGAAATAAAATATGGCGGACGCATCAATGCTTATAATAGCCTTTTGAAACTCCTCGAAACCTGCGGACCTTGCCCCAAGCCGTCCGCACTCGGCACAAGTGTTTTGCTCGATACTACGGCTACTTTGACGTGGATTCCGTCCACACCGACTGTGACAATCAACCTCCGCTATCGCAAATTGGGCGCAGCAATTTGGACTGCCAATACCTCTGTGTCGGCACCTTTTGTGATTCACAATTTGCAGGAATGTACCAGCTACGAGTTTCAGGTAGAGGGAATATGTATGGACACTTTGAGCGGCTGGACGAACAGTTATATTTTCAAAACAGATGGTTGCTGCCTGCCGCCAAGCAATATTTCACAATCCATAGTTTATACTCCCAACGGAACGCCGACAGAAAATCAGGTATTTTTTAAGTGGAAAAAAGTGCTGAAAGCCAAAAAATATTCTTTTCAGTACAAAATTGACCCAGCGACTGCGTGGACTACCGAACTCGTGAATATCGGAAATTCGGACAGTGTTTTGTTCGCGCTAAATTTGCCTACCTGCAAAAAAATAATTTACAGAATTGCTTCCGTCTGTGACAACAACGGGACTTTGTCTAACTATTCGCCCGAAATAACTTTTAATACAAAAGGTTGCGGAGCTTGCCTCGATAACGTTTATTGTGCGTCGGCAGGTCTAAACGCTGGCTCGGAATGGATAAAGTTCGTTAGATTCAAAAACATCATCAACACAAGTGGCAACAACAATGGCTACAAATTTTTTGACAATCAGACTACTTCTGTAAATATTGCGACCAATTATAACATCTTTTTGACGGCTGGATTTTCCACCACTACTGGCTTTCAGGAAAAATTTCGAGTTTGGATTGACTACAACCAAGATGGCGATTTTGATGACGACGGCGAGCTTGCTTTCGACCCGCCTTCCACGATGACTACTTCTGCGGGTGTTATTTCGATACCGTCTAATGCAGTCGGAGGCTTGACTCGAATGAGAGTATCCATGAAATATGTCGGCTTCCAGACAGGAGCGGAGCCTGCCGAATGTGAGGAATTTCAATTCGGCGAGGTCGAAGATTATTGTATAACAATAATAAATTTTATCCCGTGCGCTGCGGTGACGGGCTTGAATATTGTGAAACAAAGCGGGAACTCTGCAAAACTTTTCTGGAACGATGCGGCTGCCAACATCGGCTATATTATTCAGTCGAAGAAAAAATCTGCCGCTATTTGGGACGAAGTGAGCGACACGGCTAATTTTTATATTTTCAACGGATTGATTTGCGACACTTTGTATGAGTTTCGAGTTAAAACTATTTGCGGCAACGATTTGAGTGATTTTTCGCCCGCTATTACTTACAAAGGCTGCAATACTACCGCCACAAAAGACGTAATTGCGGATTATTTTCGAGCGCAAATACTCCCCAATCCTTTTTTAGAATCTTTGAAAATAAAGTTAAAACTTTCGCAAGCCACTTCACAGATTTTGCTAAAATTAGTGGACTTGCAAGGGCGCGAAATTTGGTCAAATGAGTTGAAAAAACTTTCCGAAGGAAATTTAGAATACGATTTTGAAGACGAAATCTTGAAAAAGATGCCGAGCGGAATTTATTTTTTGAAAATTATTTCTTCTGAATTAGGGAAATCCGAACAGCTCAAATTGGTGAAAATATAAAGAAAAAAAACTGCTCGAAAAGAGCTTAATCCTACTGCCAAGCCCAACGGACAGATCTAAAATTCTATTTGTTGGGCTTGGTTTCTTTCGCCAATATCAACCAAAGCTGCCCAAAGTGATGCAAATTATTGGCGTGGCGGTCGCTCGCGGCACCCGCACCCAAGTACAAATCCACGTGACCTTTGCCTTTCACTCCGCCGCCAGTGTCTTGCGCGAGCAAAAAACGAAATTCGTGGTAAAGGAACTTTCCGTCACCACCTGTCACCGGCACCGCCGCCAAAAAGCAAGCTCCCATCGGTACCAACCGCTTATCCGCAGCTATCGAATAATTAGCCACCAAAGTTGCGCCGCTTGCGCCGCGCGGGATATTTTTTTGGTTGTCCAATTTAAAATTTGTCACGTTGTTGGTTGGCAAAAAATCTGCTGTATCTCCTAATTCCTCCACATTTTCTTCGGCGGCAAACTTGTTTTGCAAACTATCGGGAATAGCCGCTTCTTCGTCGTCGGGGATAAATTCTTCGGATTCCATCGCATTTTCTGTACCATTGTAGTTGAGCAAATAGCGTTTTTTGTCCGCAAATTCGACATAAGCCGAGCCTTGCATCGCAATCTTTCGAGCATCTTTTGGGCTGCCGCTGAATATTTGTGCTATGCCGTCATCATCTGCAACTAACTTAATTGGGTACGGAAACGCTTCGCTTTTCTCTCGACTGACTCTCAGTATCGGCGTAAAATAACCCGTAAAACGGACGTTTCCGCGACCGTCTGCGCCTGAAAGCTGGTAAAAATCAAATAATTTTTGATAATCTTTGACTTTGTTTTTGATACATTCTTGGAGAACAAAAATTGTTTCTTCCAACTTTTTGTGACTAAAATGTAAGTTGCCGATGTGATACTGTCGAGCGAAATTTTTTTGGCTAAAAATCTGCATTTGCTCCAACAAAGCCTTTGCCAAAGTGTCGTTGAACACAGGAAACTTCAAAGAATCGGCTGGATAGAAGCTGTAGGTATGTCCGAATTTGGGATTGTTTTTAGTCCGCCCTTCTTTATCGGCTACAAAAATTTTAGGGGATTCGACCTTTACAGGTTCGCGATGAGCAAAATAATATCCGGCAGCCATTATAAGGCACAAGAAAGCCGCCGCGAACATAGCTTTTCTGTTATTTGCTTCTATTTTAGGGTTTGTATTTTTCATCGCATTTGGTTTCTAAAATAAATATACGGTATTTATTTGGTATCAAACGCTGATAAGTAGAAAATATTTTTTGAAAAATGAAGATAAAGATGTAGTAGGACACAAATTTTAACGGTTTTGACACTTTTTTTGAAAGAAAAAACCCTTGCTGTCAAGCGACTGCAAGGGTTTTTTACTTCAGAGAAGCTACAATCTTAATTGCCTAAAATGTTGTTTGTTGCTCGAGTTCAGCAGGGCGCATGAAGATTGCATGAAATGTTTTCATAATAGAAGTCTTTTCTTTAAAAGGTTAAATGAAACTTTGCTCTCTATTGTGTGATTCGATTTAGTGCAAAGGTAAGAGCAGCCAGTTAGACTTCCTAACAATATTTTGACGAGCGTGTATAAAATGCGACGAGCGTGTATAGATTGTTAAAAAAGCCATTTTTTCATACTTTAAAACGAAACTAAATCGCTTCAAACGCTTTTATAAAATCGGCTTTGTTGCGGACGGAGAGGCTTTCTATCACATTATTTTCCATAATTACGATACCGCCGCGTTGTTTTTCGCCGTTTTCGTCAATGTCACTGACTTGCTTCACCCATTTTATATTGACCAATGTAGCACGATTGACTCTGATGAAGCCATATTTTTCATTTTCATAATTCTGCAATATCGTATCCGCAGCAGCGCGCGTTTTGCCGTCTTTGAACAGAAAAAAAACGGACTTGTCTTTGGCGTAAATAGTCAATATTTTTTCTGCAAGGTATTTGTTGTCTATCAAAATCGCCGAAGTGTCGCTATCTTTTTTGGAAGATTTGGAACTTTTTTGCTGCAAAAGCTGTGTTATAGCTTTTTTTACGACCATCACAAATTCACTTTGGTCAATCGGTTTGAGGACAAAACCAATCGCCGTCGTTTCATTGAACGCTCGCTTTACCTCTTTTTCAAAAGCAGAAACAAAAATAACTTTTGATTTCAAAATTATATCTTTGTTTTTGATTTTAAACAAGTCAAAACCATTGGAAGTACTCATCTGAATATCCAAAAAAACTATGTCGGGCTGTATTTCTTCGAGTTGGCTGATGCTATTCTTCAACGAATCGGACTCTCCTAAAACATCAATTTCTGGAAAAAAATCGTTTAAAAGTATTTTTATTAAAGTCCGAGCGTTGGGTTCGTCATCAAAAATAAAGGCTGAAAACCGCGCGCTATCCATATTGGGTATATATTTCTGAACGGCTTTTATCGCGCTTCATCACTTCATTCCTCTCTGCCGTCCAAATAAAAAAAGTAAATAATGGCACAAATGTAACATACCATTATTTACTTTTCTTATTTTTTCGATACTTTTTTTTAATTTTTTTTCAAAATTTGTATTTCAAAAAAAAATAAGAAATGAGGAAAAAATAAGGTACTCCAATTTTCCCAATAAATTCAATCAATAACAAGGCAGATTTTCGTTACGATGCCGTGCATCGTAACGAAAATCTAACGCAGTGATTCGTTGTAATTTAGCAGAAAAAATGAGTTGTTTATTTTAGATAAGTTCTTACACTTAAATAGATGACATTTAATATTCGACATAATTCGTTGATTTTCAA
>JAYUHK010000152.1:0-22908 GCA_043767025.1 Saprospiraceae bacterium
CTTATAACTTTTTATTCGGCAATTAACTTCCCGACGTAGCGCAAAACGCCCTGACGGGACTTGACGGACACGAGCAACATTCCTGCCTGAAAGTCGCTGCGTTGCAACCTGAAATCACTTTCGGATTGGATTGTTTTTTGGAACAAAAGTCGCCCCGCTACGTCGCTCACTTCCAAGCGACCGCCCAAAAGCTGCTCCCAATTTTCTACCCGAATCGAGGACACGTCCGACATCGGATTGGGCGAGATAGACAATATTTCAGGGCGCGGGTCGCTGGCAGAAGAAATCAACTGGCAACTTGATGCCAAACCAAATCTGTAAATATCTATTCCGTCTTTTTGGAAAAGGCAAATTCGTCCGCCAAAATCAATTTCTGAATTATTTTGAGGCAACAATCCCATCAAAGAATGACGCGAGCCAACGCCTTCTATGATATAACGGTTTTGCAAGTTACTCTCCAAATCTGTCACGAAGCTAAAACGCTTGCGAAAGATGCCGTCCAAAGTCTGGACTGAATCAATCTTCGCAATAACTCCGTGATGGTCAACGAGAAAAGGCACATTTCTCGTCAAAATATTCTGGGGCAGCGTGTCACCGACCTGCAAATTAAAATCGTAAATTAGGTATTCGTCGCTGTCCGAAATGCGCGCATCTATAGCGTAGATTCTTTTATTTTCTTCTCGAAAAAAAAGCACCAAGCGGTTGGCATAAAAATCACCCGTAGTGTTGTTGAAGTAACGAACCACGTAGCCTTTTTGATAGACTTTGTGGTAGGTTTTGCCACCGATAAGCGTGTCGCCAGCGATGTTTTGTTCCAAAAAATTCTCCTCATTTCCATTACCATAAGACCCTCTCCAAACTGCGTTTTGAGTCGGAAAAGGCTGATAAGTTTGGGCGGAAATTTGTGTAAAAAATGCTGCGCAAAGCAGCGCGGACAGTAAAATTGTTTTCATAACAAATGGTGATAAAATTATGATAAAAAAATGGATTATTTAATATTTTAAGTTCTTACACTTGAATAGATGATATTTAATATTCGACATAATTCGTTGATTTTCAACAGTTTATGATGACTCAAAATTAAAAACTAAAAACTTGTAACTACCTAACTATTTGATTAGCAACTATTTACGCAACTCAAAACTAATCACTCACAGCTACTTATTACTCTTTGTGCAACTGTTTGGTAATCAACGACTTACCTTTTGCGTCACTCAAGCGTATGAAATAGTTTCCGGTTTTCAGCATCTCTAAATTTTCGCTAAAACGCTCTTTTTCGGTGGCTAAATTATATTCTTTTTGCCAAATTTTCTGTCCGACAAGATTATAAATTGTCAAAAAATGCTTTCCTGTGACAGGAATAGACAAATCAATTAGTACGAAATTATGTATCGGATTGGGCGAAATTGTCATATCAAAATCGGAATTATTGACCTCAATTTGAGCAACTCCCGTCATCGTATTCACTACTTTGAATGTCACACTTTGTATCTGGCTCAAAGTGTCTTTGTTTACACTCACGTTGGCGATGGGTTCTTTCGCCACATTGTTCCAAAAATAAAACTGTGCGGTAGTATCTTTTCCTAAAAATCCGCCGCCGATGCCACTCACAAAACTTGTAACGTCTATCCAGCCCAAAAACGGAACTTTTGCCTCTAATTTCGTATCATTGTAGGTAATTCTTCGCTCGCGAAGCACCTGAAAAGTACCTCCCGGAATCGTCATCGCCCCCCAAGCATCTACCGTATCTTTCCGCAAACTCGCAAATTTTAGGCGAAAAGAATCTGGCTGAATCGGCAAAGTACTCAAAATCGTGTCTGGAACAATTTCCTTTCCAAAAGGCACCAAAAAAGCAGAATTATAGCTGTGTTTATCCTTATATTTGAGCGTCGCCGTGCGCTGAATTTCCGTCGGATTGTACCTCGCTTTCACATTGATACCAATGCCGAGCGGGTCTGCGCCAGCATATCCAAGATATTCGTATTTTGTGGCACTGCTTTTGAGGTATTCTTCAGCAGTGCCGCCAGCGACCGAAGTGTATAAATTGGCAGTCGGAAAATCCGCCGCATTTTGCCCTTCCGAAGCGGGTCTAATAACGGATTTTCTCACGAAACCGACGTTGAGTGCAGAAAAATTCCAAGTTTGGTTCGCACCACCATTGCCCAAAGAAAGAGAACTCGGCGGAGCCTGTACCAACGTGACGTGCAACGTATCGCCAGCAGCAGGAAAGGACGAATTTGTGACATTGATTTGGGCGAAATTGGTGCCGCAAACAGTCAAAGCAATCAGAAATAGTATTAACTTTTTCATATTTTTTAAATATAATTGTTTAGAAAACATAAAAATACATAACAATCTTTAATTTTGGTCAAATAATCGAATTTTTTTATCATATTTTTAAAAAAATAGCATCAAACAAGCAGTTTATACACTAATAATGAGTTTTTTGGTAGGTTCTTTTTTGTCAGAAAAAGTTGAACCTAATGACATGAAAGAATTAGGTCATTTTATTTTTTTTGAAAAAAAATTGTCAAAGAATGGAACTAAATCTTGTGCAAGCTGTCACGCACCAGAGCTTGCTTTTACCGATGGCTATCGCCTGTCGTTGGGATTAGAAGCCGACGTGGTACAAAGAAATTCGCCTACTTTACTCAATATTGCGCACTATAAATCCTTTAATTGG
This sequence comes from Saprospiraceae bacterium, assembly GCA_043767025.1. Classification (GTDB taxonomy): domain Bacteria; phylum Bacteroidota; class Bacteroidia; order Chitinophagales; family Saprospiraceae; genus JAYUHK01. The sequence continues at coordinate 2,684 of JAYUHK010000152.1, forward strand.
GCGAATCCAGACCTAAAAACGTTGGAACAACAATTTGTGCAACCAATCTTTCGGCAGCACCCGCCCGAGCTTGGGCTTTCCGACGCGGACACAAGTAATGTGTTAGCATTTATTAATAAAAATAAAAAATATCAATTTTTTGTGACAAAAAAAATCGTGACATGGCAAATTCTCATCAACTCGTTGTCGCAATATGTAAATAGTTTGGAGAGTAAAAATTCGCCTTACGACCGATTTCATTTTCAAAATGACAGTACCGCAATGTCGCTTTCTGCTCAAAAGGGCGAAAAATTATTTTTTGGTGAAAAATTAAAATGTGGTGTTTGCCACCCTGCGCCAGATTTTACGTTGGCTACAAGCGACAGCAATTTTTTCTATAATATTGGCTTGTATCGTGACTACCCAAAAAACGACAATGGTTTATTTGAAAAAACCAAACATCAGAAAGACAAGGGAAAATTTAGAGTTCCCACACTTCGCAATGTTGCGATTACAGCGCCGTATATGCACGACGGTAGCGTGTCGGATTTGAGTGAAGTGATGGATATTTTTCAGCATGGAGGACGAAATAATCCAGCAAATAAGCAGATTAAAGACGGAAATAAGCACCCAAATAAAAGCCATCTGATAAGTGGCTACGCATTGAGCAAGGAAGAAAAAGCAAACGTGATAGAGTTTTTATACGCTTTGACAGACACTACATTCCTGCGAAATGATTTTTTTCTAAATCCGTTTAAAGAAAATTAATCTATTTTTGTGACAAATTATTCCTTTGTCACAAAAAAATAAAAAAAATATTTTTATGCATATTATTTTTGAAAAAAATGAGAGCGGAATTGCAAAAATTACGCTAAATCGTCCGCAAGTTTTCAACAGTTTTAATCGGGAGATGGCACTCGAAGTACAAGCTGCTTTAGACGATTGCGAAGCAGATAAAAACGTGCGAGTTATTGTCTTGACGGGGAGTGGAAAGGCTTTTTGTGCGGGGCAGGACTTGGCAGAGGTCACCAATCCCAATGCGCCGTCGTTCAATACGATTCTTCAAGAACACTACAATCCGATAGTGATGCGCTTGAGAAACACAGCAAAACCCATACTTGCAGCCGTCAATGGCGTTGCGGCAGGAGCCGGTGCGAACCTCGCTTTGGCTTGTGATATTGTAGTGGCGGCGGAGTCTGCGTCGTTTATTCAAGCATTCAGTAAAATCGGATTGATTCCAGACAGCGGAGGTACTTTTACGCTGCCGCGCTTGGTTGGCTTTCAAAAAGCGAGTGCTTTGATGATGTTGGGCGACAAAATCATGTCGGTAGAAGCCGAAAGATTAGGTATGATTTATAAGTTTTTTGCAGATGATATTTTTGTAGAAGAAGTAGAAAAGATAGCTCAAACCCTGTCACAAATGCCGACATTAGCGTTGGGTTTTATCAAACGTGCTCTCAACGAATCGCTTTCTAATAATCTGTCGCAGCAACTGGCTATCGAAGATCAACTACAATTCAAAGCAGCCACGACCGCCGACTATCGGGAAGGAGTAGCCGCCTTCATGGCAAAGAGAAAACCCATTTTTAGAGGGGAATAGCCAACAAATATTTTTTAGAATAAAATATTTATTTCTGGAACTAATGTGACATTGAATTTTTGCTGGACGGATACAATTATTTGCTCCGCAAATAATTGTATCTCGCTGCCACTTGCGCTTCCGTGATTGACCAATACCAACGCTTGTTTTTCGTGGCAGCCGACATTTCCTACTTTTTTTCCTTTCCAGCCGCATTGTTCGATGAGCCAAGCCGACGGAATTTTTGTCAAATTGTTATCAGAAATATAGTGTGGCATCTCAGGAAATTCTTGCTGAAGTCTTTTAAAATTATTTTTCGCAACGAGGATATTTTTGAAAAAGCTACCTGCGTTACCCAATTCAGAAGGGGCGGGGAGTTTGCTTTTTCTTATTGCGATTACTGCATCAGAAACGTCCCTTATAGTCGGATTTGTGACATTTTTTTCATCGAGAATTTTCTGAATATCTCCATATTGAAGGTTCAATTTTGGTGTTTTGGGCAAACGAAAGATAACCTCTGTAATAAAATACTCCCCACGAAGTTCATTTTTGAAGATGCTGTCCCGATAGCCAAACTTACATTTTTTATTTGAAAAACGGTATCTTTTACCTGTTTTAAGATGAATTGCGTATAAATGTGACAGCTTATTTTTTAGTTCTTCGCCGTACGCACCGATATTTTGGATAGGCGCAGCTCCGACCGTTCCGGGAATCAAGGATAAGTTTTCTAAGCCGCCCAAATTGCGTTCCACACACCATTCTACCAGATTTTGCCAGCTTTCACCTGACATTGCGCTGACGTAAGTATTTTTTTCGTGGTCACGGACTCGCTGAATCCCCAATAAATTGTTCTTTAAAACCAATTTATTTTCTATGCGTTCAGGGAGTAAAATATTACTGCCGCCGCCTAAAATAAAAATTTCTTGCTTGTTATTTTTGATGATTTTTCTTAACTCTTTTAGCGCATTTATTTCGCCATAAGTAGCAGCTTCTGATTCGACTCCAAATGTATTGAGCGTTTTTAATGATTTGTTATATTGGATTTCCACGAAAAATAAAATTTATAAAATGAATTGTTTGTGTTGAGTTTTTTTTCGCTAAAATGATTCTATTCCACTGACCGTTGTGTATTTGAAAGAGAGTTTTTTGTCTGGAAAAATATAGCGGAAAGCGGACTGCACCATTAAAGTGCCTTCGTGAAAACCACATAAAATAAGTTTCAATTTTCCGGGATATGTGTTAATATCGCCGATAGCGTACACGCCCGGCACGTTGGTAGAGTAGTCAAAAGTATTGACTTCGATGGCGTTTTTTTCGATATTCAAACCCCAATCCGAGATAGGACCGAGCTTCGGAGTCAAGCCAAAAAGTGGAATAAAATGGTCGGTAGCAATATCAAAATCACCTTCTGCATCGTGTCGCACTCGTACATGGCTCAATTTTTTCTCCCCTTTTAATCCAATAACTTGCGCTTCTGTGACAATTTTTATCCGTCCTTTTTGCTGTAAGTCCAGCACTTTTTCCACAGAATCCAATGCGCCTCGAAAATCTTTACGGCGGTGAATAAGTGTCACAGAATCCGCAATATTTGACAAAAATATCGCCCAATCCAATGCAGAATCGCCGCCGCCAGCGATTACAATATTTTTATTTCTATAAAATTCGGGTTCTTTTACCATATATTCTACACCGCAATCTTCATATTCCGAAATATTATCAATAGGTGGCTTGCGCGGCTCAAAACAACCCAAACCACCTGCGATAGCGATGACGTGCGCAAGGTGTTCCGTACCTTTATTGGTCACCAAACGAAAACGGTTGTCAGCTGTTTTTTCGATGATTTCGGCTCGCTCACCGAGTGTAAAACCCGGTTTGAACGGCTCAATTTGACGCATCAGATTGTCCACCAAGTCGCCAGCTAAAATTTCGGGACAGCCCGGAATATCGTAAATTGGTTTTTTAGGATATATTTCAGTTAGTTGCCCGCCCGCTTGCGGAAGCGAATCCACCAAATGACATTTTAGTTTGAGTAATCCCGCCTCGAATACCGTAAATAATCCCGTCGGACCAGCACCGATAATTAAAATATCGGTTTCGTGTATCTTATTTCCCATGATTTTTTTTCTAAATAATACCTAAAATACCTAAAAAGTTTAGGCAACTGGTACTTTAATTTTGTAAAAACCGACAAAGCTAAAAGACACTTTTCGAGTTTTCGTTGATTGCTTAAATTTTTACGACTATTCTAAAAAGTCACAAAAATACTATTTTTTTATAAAATAATTCTCGTAATTCAGATAACTTCCGCTACCACAAAGCAACTGCCACCCACATAAATCAAGTCATTGTCGGCGGCATTTTTTTGAGCGGCGAGCAGTGCATCTTTCACAGTGGCATAATTTTCGCCAATTAAATGTTTGGTGCCGGCTTCATTTTTTAATACTTCTGCATCTAATCCACGAGGAATATCAGCTTTTGCGAAATAATATTTGGCTGATGTCGGAAACAATGCAAGCATTTTGGAAACATCTTTGTCGTTTACAAACCCTAACACGATGTGCAGCTCTCTGTATGGAAGCGTTTTGAGTTGTTGGATAGCCAATTTTAGTCCAGCTTCGTTGTGCGCACTATCGGCAATGACGGTCGGGTGAGTACCAAGAATTTGCCATCGTCCGAGAAAGTTTGTAGTTTTTTTGAGGTCAAAAAAACCATCTCTAATGTGCTGTTCGCTAATTTTTTCTACGTTTGGCAACTCATTGTATATGCCAATAGCTTGCAATGCAGTTGCAATATTCTTGGACTGATAATCTCCATTGATATTGACTATCAGGTTATTATACTTTAAAAAATTATTTTCAAATACTTCAAAAGTAGTATGCGTGGTGCTGGAGCTGGATATTTCCACTGACAGTGTCTGCTGTGTAAAAAATATTTCGGCATCCATTTCGGCGGCTTTTTTTTCAAAAACGGGTTTCGTATTTTCCAAATATTCTCCGATGACAACGGGCGTTTTAGACTTGATAATGCCCGCTTTTTCGGTGGCGATAAGTGGTAAAGTTTCGCCGAGCAATGCCGTGTGGTCGAGGCTGATGTTGGTGATAACGCTCAAAAGTGGCGAAATAATATTTGTCGAATCCAATCTGCCGCCCAGACCTACTTCTATCACGGCAATATCTACTTTCTCGTGGGCAAAATATTGAAACGCCATCATGCTCGAAAGCTCAAAAAAGGAAGGTTCTATTTGGTCGGATATACTCCGAGTATGCTCTACAAACCATGTCACAAATTCTTTTGAAATATAAGTACCGTTGATTTTAATTCGCTCCCGAAAATCCTTGTAGTGCGGCGATGTGTAAACCCCCACTTTTTTTCCTTGCGCTTGGAGGGCTGCCGCCAAAAGATGCGTCACAGAACCTTTTCCATTCGTGCCAGCAACGTGCAAAGTAGGGTATTTTAGCTCAGGGTGTCCCAAAAAATCAGCCAAAGCAAGTGTATTCGTAAGGTCTTTTTTATACGCCATCGGACCGATTCTTTGATACATCGGTAGCTGTTCGTAGAGATATTGGAGTGTATTTTCGTAGTTCAAAACGGATATTATTTTCTAATCTGAAAAAAAATAGATAATTTTTGATATTTTTTTAACTTTGATGCAACTAATTGTAGTAAATTGTGGTCTATACTATCAAACAATCGAAATCCAAATGAAAAAATCAAGCTATCGTGTCGTTTTATTGAGTTTTTTGGTGGCGATGAGTATTGCTGCCGCTTTGTTTCTTCACACAGTTGCTACTAAATTGCCTATCGTTGCGGAGCAAAAAATCGCTGTGCAGCAATCTGATTTCGGGCAAGTAGAACCGAACAAAAAGGCAATGAAAATTCTTGAAGTCGAGCTGGGTAAAACCGTATTTGAAGTCATCAAAAAAATAATGCCTGCCTCTGCGAACTAAAATCTTATTAAGATTTTTCCTTTTTTGTCCAATACCGCAAGAGTCCTGAAACACTCATGTAAGCAGGATTTGCGCTTTCATATTGAGGTAAAATTTCTTTTTTTACGCCATTTTGTGACAATTCTGCCGCCACAAATTGCTCAAAAAGTGGTACTAAATTGGTCATCTGCGTTTGCTGCTCAAAATGTGGGCGCATCCATTCTTTCCACGCCAAAAGTCTTTTTTCTAAATCTTCCAAATGTGCTAACTTGTTGGTTATCAAGCCATAGTGAGTCAAATAAAATTTTTCTGCGTTCAGTTCTCGCATGAGTTGGATAGATTTTAACCAATCTTCGACGTTGATGTCGGGCGGCGGACAAGGCGGCATCGCGGGACCATTTTCGATTCGCACTCCTGCTACATCGCCAGTAAAAAGCACCTCGTCGTCTAACTGCCAAGCTATATGATGCACGGCGTGTCCGGGCGTGTGCCATGCCGTGAAGGTGCTTGCGCCGACTTTTATTCGCGCTCCGTGTTCCGTGCCGTGCAGTTGTTTTGCTGCAATCGGACGCATTTCGCCCCAAAGTTCTTCCATTCTGTCCCCATAAATCATTTTCGCAGAGTTGTAGAGTTTGCTCGGCTCGGCGAGGTGCTTGACTCCCAACGGATGCACATAAATGTTCGCGCCCAAGTCAGCCAGACACCATGCTGCGCCCGCGTGGTCGAAATGAATGTGAGAAATAAAAACGTGTTGAATATCTGCCATTTTGTGACCAGTATTTTCTACCGCTTTTTCTAAAATGTGGAACGTAGAGTGTGGTCCAGTTTCTACCAAAGCCAAGCCGTCGGAGCTTTCTATCAAGAAGGCGGCGATGGTTTCGGGGTGTTGCAAAAACTGGAGGTCGAGCGTATGGATTTTCATAAAAGTAGTTTGAGCGAGCGAAATTTTAGCTGATGTCGAGTTTGTATTTTTCTAAAAGTCCAGCTACGCCGTATATTGAAAATTTTGCTTTCGCAATGCGGTTTTTTTCGGGGTCTATTCGGAAGTTGCTTGCAGTGCGAAAGTCGGCTTTTTCGAGGATAGTATTCTCAAAAGTAGCATTTTGCAATTCGCAATCGTCAAAAATCGCTTCGGTCAAGTCACAGTTTGAAAAATCTACGTCCTTTAGTTGGCTGTCACGAAACGCAATATTATTTAATTTTAATTGATAAAATGACGAATGGTCGAGTGCACACTGCTCAAAGCTGGCTTCAAAGCCAAACTCGTTGCACTGCTCAAAATGAATTCCCAACATTTTGGACTGCTTGAAATCAACATTACGCAAAGCCGCTTTCGTGAGCTTTACGAGGCTCAAATTACAATTTTTGAAGATGCAATCGGAGAAAATAACTGCCGATAAGTCAGCATTTGAAAAATCGCAACCGTCGAAGCTGCAGTTTTCATACTCCGCTTTTTGCAGGAATTGCTCCGTAAAATCAATATTTTTGAATGTCTGACCTTCTACAAAAGTGTGTTTCATTTATTTTTAGCGTTCTGTTATTTACCAAAAATCGCTCGCACCACGTCCAACCCGTTGGCGTAAAGCAATAAACTCATCAACAGAAAAAATCCTGCGGTGGTAGAATATTCCAACACTTTGTCGCTGGGCTTGCGGCGCGTGACGACTTCATAGAGTAAAAAAACAACGTGTCCGCCGTCGAGTGCCGGAATCGGGAGTAAATTCATAAATCCCAAAATCAGGGACAGCACCGCCGTCATCGTCCAAAAACGCTCCCAATCCCATTGGTAGCCAAACATTTTGCCGATGCTCGCGAAGCCGCCAAGACTTTCAGACGCTTTGATGCGCCCTTTGAACATCTGTCCGAAGGCTTTCATCTGGTCGCCCAAAAAACGAGTGCCTTTCGTCACGCCCATTGGCAGAGCTTGCAGCAGCGAATAATCTTGGCGTTTGGTATTGAAATAATGGTCTGGACCGAAAGGGGCAACCCCAACCATGCCTTGCTCTGTAGTTCTGAGGGCGACGCGCACCGTGTCGAGGTTGTTTCTCAAAACACTAATCGTAATATCTTCGTTTTTGTGCGATTTGACTTGTTTAGAAAAATCGCTAAAATAAGCGGTCGGAATGTCATTGACTGCCAATATTTTATCTTTTTCGAGCAATCCAGCTTTTTCGGCGGGCATATCTTTTATGAGTTTGCCGATTTCGAAGGGCATTCGGGGCAAAAACAAAGGCGTATCTTTAAATTTTGAACTCGATAGGACACTCGAATATTTGGCATCAATGGGCAAAGTGACGACCGCTCCGTCGCGCTCCACTTTCATCGTGTTGGCGTTGTTGATGACTATTTCGCGCAGCACGAGTTTGTCGTTGAATTTTTCAAATGGTCTGCCGCCGACTTCGAGGATTTTGTCGCCGTCGCGCAAGCCGAGTTCCATGCCGATAGAATCTACCGAAATGCCGTATTTTGCTTCCGAAGCGGGCAAATATTCTTCGCCCCAGACCCAAAGCACCATTGCGTAGAGAAAAAATCCGAGTATAAAATTGACGGTCACGCCGCCGAGCATTATTATAAGGCGTTGCCAAGCGGGCTTGGAGCGAAATTCCCACGGTTGAGCGGGTTGTTTCATTTGCTCCAAATCCATACTTTCGTCAATCATACCTGATATTTTGACGTAGCCACCGAGCGGTAGCCAGCCGATGCCGTATTCGGTGTCGCCTCTTTTTATTTTGAACAATGAAAACCAAGGGTCGAAGAAAAGATAAAATTTTTCCACGCGAGTGTTGAACCAGCGAGCGGGAAAAAAGTGTCCCATTTCGTGCAAGATAACTAAAATAGAAAGGCTCAATATCAACTGACCAATCATGACTGCATACATCATAAAAAACTGATTATTTTTTTGAATATTCTTTCAACGCTTTCGCGAACTCGTGTTTAACGTTTGGTAAGCGATTTTGTTGGCTGCTGCGCACAAAGGTAGTTTTTTGGACGACAAAATTCATTAAAAATTAGACAGAAAAAATTTTAGCCCAAAAAATTACGATTGCTTCGTGTGTTTTTTGAGGCGAGCGAAAAAAGAAAATCCAACGGGTTATGAGCTTTGTTTGCGTCGCTTTTTTTATAAAAATATTTTATTTTGTGACATTTTTGTTTCGCAGAATTTTATGTTTTTTAGCTAAATTTTGTGTTGGATTAATTTTTATCAAAAAATATTCTAATTTAGCGTTTCTATTGAAAACCGTTTCGACGTAGATACGTTCATAAACTGTCTAACATCGAAGATTAGAATCGAATCACACAACCTTATTACTTATTAAAAACATTTGAATCAATGATGTATTTCTTAAAATCCTCTCTTACTCTAATTTTAGGGTTATTTTTAATCGTCCCCCAATTCACATTCGCACAATCTGACGCTGCTCTGCGCCCCGTGGCGGCTACCATCAAAGCAGCAAAAATCGAAGGTCAAAACTTCCCTGCGCGTTCCGTTTTTCAACGCAACTCCAGCCCAACCGAATCGCTGCAAATCAACAAAGAAGTGCGCAATGCTACCCAAATATCGTTAAATATCGCCCAACTAACTGCACTTCGCAGTGCTAACCTACAAAGCATGAAGTTGGAAATTCCTTACAAAAATAACCAGACTTTACAGGTAGAGCTGATTCGGGCAGACCCGCTTTCTGACGATTTTACGGTCATCACAGACCAATCAAACGGGCGAGCCGTATCCTACACGGCGGGGCAGTATTTCAGAGGTATTTTGAAAGGCGACGATCAGTCGATAGCCGCTTTTAGTTTTTTTGAGAATGAAATTATTGGAATGATTTCTACGCAAGCCGAAGGGAATATCGTAATCGGTAAGTTGCAAGAAGCTAAAAATATTGAAAAATATATCGCATATAGTGACAGGGAATTAAAGACACCTAATACCAGTGCCTGCGGTACAACGATACCCGATAACTATGGAGAAAAAATGCGCCAGATGCTATCGCACGCAGCCAATCATGGCAGCCGCTCGACGAGTTGTATCAAAGTGTATATCGAAGGAGATTTCGCGCTCAACAACAACAAAGGCGGCGTAGCAAATGCCACAAATTATTTGACCGCTATGTTCAATCAAGTAGCTACGCTCTACCAAAACGAACAAATACCGACCGTCACCTCACAGATTTTTATTTGGACTACCCAAGACCCTTATTCTACGAGCAGTTCGAGTGCTGCATTGAGTACTTTTCGTACCACTCGCACTTCGTTCAACGGTGATATTGCGCACCTCGCCGCTTTGGGCGGAAATGGTCTTGGAGGCGTTGCCTACTTGGACGTTCTTTGCAGCAGTGGCTACCGCTACGCATACAGCAATATCAACTCTACTTACAATACCGTCCCTACTTATTCATGGACTATCGAAGTTTTTACGCACGAAATGGGTCACAACATCGGCTCGCCGCACACACAAAGTTGCAGTTGGACAGGCGGAGCTTTGGATAATTGCTATGCAACAGAAGGAGGCTGCCCTCCCGGTCCCGCTCCGACCAATGGCGGAACTATAATGAGCTATTGCCATCTTACGAGCTATGGAATCAATTTCAACAACGGGTTTGGAGTCCAGCCCGGCAATTTGATTCGTGCTTATGTTGATGCCGCTTCTTGTTTGGTGGTTTGTGCGGGCGCAGGTGCTTGTACGGTGCCGACTACGCTCGCATCTTCCAATATTTTGACTACAACCGCTACCGTTAGTTGGGCGGCGGTTATTTCTGCCACCAAATATAATTTGCAATACAAAACTTCTACCGCATCTACTTGGACTACCGTTTCCAATATAACGCCCACTACTTACAATCTGACTGGCTTGACCGCCAACACTTTGTATTATTTTAAAGTCCAGTCCGTATGTACGTCTGGAACTTCGGCGTATGCTACGCAAGCGCAATTCACTACATTAGTGCCTTGTGGAGTGCCTACCAATCTGACTTCCTTTCAGATAAGCTCTACCAGTGCCAGTGTGCAGTGGGACGTTGTTGCCAACGCAACTTCTTATGATTTGCAATACAAAACTTCTGCCGCAACCGCTTGGATTACGGTATCAACTACCGACCCTTTTTATCAACTGTATTCGCTGTTGCCCAATACGGTCTATAACTTCAAAGTGAGAGCAATTTGTCCCTTCGGAACGTCTGCTTACTCTACCGCTTCTGATTTTAAAACACTTCCAATTTGTGGCGGCGACCCTATCAGTCTGTCTTCTTCGCAGGTAAATGATACGAGTGCCGTAATTTCGTGGGGCTATATGGATAGCGCGATTAGCTACAACGTCCAGTACAAACCCAACGCAGCGACGGCTTGGATTACTTTGAGCAATATACAAGTGACTTCCATCTCGCTCGCTCCACTCACACCCAATACCAACTATGTGTTTAGGGTGCAGGCAGTTTGTCCAGAAGGAAATTCTAACTTTTCTGCTACTTCATTATTTACTACTTCTGGAAGTTCCTGCGGCGTGCCGTCGGGCTTGACAGCTACCAACATCACCACCACCAGTGCGACGCTCGGTTGGGCGGCAGTGCAGGGAGCCAGTTCCTACAATGTGCAGTACAAAACATCGGCTTCGGCTTCGTGGTCGGCAAGTGTGAGTGTGGCTGGAAATAGCTACAACCTGACGGGCTTAACAGCAAGTACTCCGTACAACTTCAGGGTGCAGGCGGTTTGTGGAAGCAGTGTTTCGGCTTTTTCAGCGTCGGGAACTTTTACTACTTTGCAAGGTGCTGCTGTATGCGCCGTCCCTACCAATTTGTCTGCTGCGAATATTTCTAATACAGGAGCTACTGTCACGTGGGCTGCGGTAAGCGGCGCGGTTACTTACAATCTGCAATACAAAGTGTCTGGTACGACTGCGTGGACAAGCGTTTCGGTAGCCACTGAATCCTACACTTTGTCCAATCTGACAGCCGACACACGTTATGACTTTCAGGTACAAACAGTCTGTGGGGGAGGAGTTAGCTCAGCATACTCTTCTGTCCAAACCTTCACTACGCTCGGAAATGGCGGCGGTACGTCTTGCGCAGCACCAACTGGAATAGTTGTTTCGAGTGTTTCGGCTACTTCGGTCGTCGTGTCGTGGTCGACTGCGACGGGCGCAATAGCCTATATCGTCAATTACAAACCAGTTGCTGCGGCTATATGGCTTTCGCAAACAGTCACAGCAACTACTGCTACGCTCGTCAATTTGTTGCCTGCTACACAATATGTGTATCAAGTGCAAACGGTTTGTCAGGGCGACGGTGTAGTTTCTGGTTTTTCGCCACAAGGTAATTTTACTACTTCGGAGCAGATAAGTTGCAATCCGGTAACAAACCTAAAATCTACTTCCGTCAATAATTCCTCCGCAGTCATTTCTTGGACGGCTGCGCAGGGCGGAGCCGTGAATTATACTTTGCAATACAAACTTTCGTCGGCGAGCAATTGGACGAGTGTAACGGTCGCAGGCAATACGTTTACCCTTACGGGCTTGTTGAGCGGTACTACCTATACCTATCGGGTACAAACCAACTGCCAATCGAGTGCTACTTCTGATTGGGTTTCGGGAGGCTTCACGACCACTGGCTGCAGCACGCCGTCGAATATTACTTTTTCAAATATCTCCTATAACACGGCTACGGTCAGATGGAACAACGTATCTGGAGTTTTGTATTATGTCCTACAATACCGCGAGGCAGGTGTCAGCAATTGGATAACTGCTGCCGCCACGCTTTATGCCAATACCTTTGTTTTGAATGGCTTACAACCCTCCAGAATGTATGAAGTAAGAGTACAGACAAGATGTGTAGCGGGTGCGTCGAGCTATTCTGATGCTATAAAATTTACTACTACTGGCTGTGTTGCTCCGTCTGGTTTGGCTGCCAATAACATTTCGGCAGATACCGCAATTTTGAGTTGGAACACAGTAGCTGGCGCAACGCTCTACAACGTAAGCTACAAAATAGACACTGCCTCCGCTTGGCGGGATACCGTCAATTTGGTCAATAATTCTGTAAAATTGAAGTTCTTGAGAGCGAATACCAAGTATGTGTTCCGAGTGCAAGCGAACTGTCCTTTCGGATTGTCTGATTTTTCTCCAAATACTGCTTTCACGACTTCTGGAACTGCCAACTGCGGCGCACCAACTGGATTGGTCACTGCCCAAAATACCGCAAGCAGCGCAACACTCACTTGGAACAAGGTGTCAGGAGCGACTTCATATTTGCTACAGTTCAAGCGAGCCGCACAAAATCCATGGTCTTTGGATATTGCAGTGTCCGATACGAGTTTTTTAGTCACAGGTTTGGCAGCCAGTACGAACTGCCAGTTCCGCGTCCGCGCACTTTGCGGAGCGAATTATTCCAACTATACGAGTGCAAACTTCAACACGGTCGTCGGCTGCGGCGCGCCGCAAGACATCACTGTTTCTGGGATTACGACTACCGAAGCCACACTTCGTTGGACGGCGATACCCAATATTTTGGATTATATTTTACAATACAAAAAATCATCTGAAACCAACTGGACGACCGTTTCTAACGCCAACTTGACAAGTATTTTCTTGAATGGATTGACGACAGCAACGACCTATAACTATCGAATGAGAACAGCTTGCAGCTCTACCGACAGCTCTACCTACACGTTAGCGGCTAACTTCACGACCGATGGCTGCCTAATTCCTACCGTTTTATCAGCAAATGTGACAGGGAATATTTCAAAACTGTCTTGGGTAGGTTCGGCGTGGGCGTATGACTATAATTTGCAATACAAAATATTGACAGATACGGTTTGGCAGAATGTGGCTGCCGATACGAGCTATTATACTTTGAACAATTTACTACCCGCTACCAACTATCAATACCGCGTACAGTCTATTTGTTCGGGGGGCAATTCAGCGTACAGCGACCCATTTAGGTTCAGTACTGTAGCGCAGCAACCTGCCCATAACGCTTCTTTCGATACCGAAAAACCAAGTATTGTTTTGGTGCCAAATCCAGCCCACGAGGTAGTAAATATACGCTTATTTATGACCAACAAGGACGAGAAAGCAAACACGCAACTGCTTGTATTCAACGTCAACGGCGCGGTCGTACTTCGCAGGATATTAAACCCCGACCAAAGTAGTACTTCACTTGATATTTCGGAGTTGCCTTCGGGTTTTTATTTCTTAAAAGTTGTAGGCGGTAATGGTACTGTTTTGAGTGAAAAATTTGTGAAAGAATAGTTTTCATCTTCCTCCGAATAACAAAAAAAAGGTTGCTTTGTCGTCACGATAAAGCAACCTTTTTTTATAAAAATATGATATTTTGTGACTAAAATGAAATAAATCGTCTAATAGTTTGAAATTATTAAAACCAAAAACCAAAAATAAATCGTACTTACCTTTAAGATACTGATAATTTAGTTCTAATTTCGCGGCAGAAAATGTAACTTTTTTTATAGAATCAAGTCTAAAACCTGTATGCAGCAACTTTTGAACGATTATCGCGACAAGAAACCAGAAATTGTATTTGAATGGCACGACCACGAAACCGACGCCGAAGGTTGGGTGGTCATCAACTCTTTGAGGAATGGCGCAGCAGGCGGCGGCACTCGAATGAGATTGGGCTTGACGAAAAGCGAGGTAGTGTCGTTGGCAAAAGTAATGGAAATAAAATTTTCGGTTTGCGGTCCCGATATTGGCGGCGCAAAATCAGGCATCAACTTCGACCCCAACGACCCACGCCGTACCGAAGTCTTACAACGCTGGTACAAGGCGGTTTTTCCTTTACTAAAAAGTTATTACGGCACTGGCGGCGACTTGAACGTAGATGAACTCAAAGACGTAATCCCGATTACTGAAGATTTGGGGCTTTGGCACCCGCAGGAGGGAATCGTAAATGGGCATTTTAATTCTGCAAAAGGCGAAAAAATCAATATTATCGGTCAGTTGCGATACGGCTGCGCCAAAATAGTAGAAGATGCAGCTTATGTACCAGACGGACCCGATAAATATGCAGTAGCGGACTTGATAACAGGCTACGGAGTAGCGGAATCGGTGAAGCATTATTATCAGATTTTTCAGCAGACGGACGTGGTCGGCAAGCGAGCCATCGTACAAGGTTGGGGAAATGTGGCTTCCGCCGCCGCTTGTTACCTCGCTTTGGCGGGAGCCAAAATCGTGGGAATCATAGACCGCAACGGCGGACTGATAAAGGAAAATGGGTTCACGCTCGAAGAAATCAAAGCCCTCAACGCCGATAAGCGAGGAAATAAACTTATAGCCGACGGAATGCTGTCTTTTGAAGAAGTCAATACGAGGATTTGGAATCTTTCGGCAGAAATATTTATTCCGGGTGCAGCGTCCAAAATCGTGAGTGCAGCACAAGTTAATTCTATGATAGCCAACGGATTAGAGCTAATTTCTTGCGGGGCGAATGTTCCATTCGTAGATGACAGTGTATTTTTTGGGGCAACCGCCCAAAATGCCGACGAAAGGATTAGTCTAATACCTGATTTTATAGCAAACTGCGGCATGGCTCGCGTGTTTGCTTATTTGATGAAAAAAGACGCTATTGTGACAGACCGCGCAATCTTCGCTGACGTATCCGAAACAATAAAAAATGCAATATTGGAACTATTTAACGAAAATCCATCGCCCAAAAACCTGTCCAATAGAGCTTTATCGCTGTCGATGAAAAAATTATCTCGTTTTTGAGATACAATTAAAAAATAAATTATACCTTTGCATATTGAGTTTGTGGTAATTTGTGACACAAACCAAGAGTAAAAAATCACTTTGTGTAACTTTTGTGTAACTTTTATGTAGTTTCAGAAAAAAAACACGTCCGAGTATTTGGTAATTCAAAAAATATACCTATTTTTGCGTCGTGTTGAAATATACTGTCTTTAAATAACCTCAAAATTAGAACTAACGATTATTTTATTTACTGAAAAATATTACTACATTCACGTTTTTAGATTTCTAAAAATTTTTTCAAAATTACAGTATAACACTTCTTTTTATTATGACAAAAAAAATTAACATTCTCTTCTCTTTGGCAATGTTTGTTTCTTTCGCAAGTTTTGCGCAAGAAAGAGCCGCGGCTACAAAGATGATGACCCCAAGCACAACCATGTATCCTAAGCACCAGTGGGAATTAGGAATTCATGCGGGTACCACCTTCATAGTAGGTGACGTTGCGCCCCGTCCCGGATACGGTGTCGGACTTCACCTCAGAAGAGCTTTGGACTATCCAAGTTCAGTGCGTTTTGAGTTGAACTATCACAGAGCTTACGGCTTGGAGCCGCGTAACACAGGAGGTACTGACGGACCTTCTACTACCATCGCCAACATAGCAAGTATTTACAACTTCCCTGCTGGCGATGCTTTCCATGCTAATTATCGTACTACTTACATAGCGGGTTCTGCGCAGTTTTTGTACAGTTTGAATAGCTGGAATTACAAAAAACGCTTGCAACGCTACAATGTATATGGTTATGCAGGTGTTGGATTCAATGCGTTCAATGTAAAAACCGATGCTAAAGGAGCAAATGGAGCTAAATATAATTTTACGGGTGCTACTCAAAATCAGTCTGACTTGAAAGCAATACTTGACGGCACCTACGAAACTGAAGTCAATTTGTACTCTCCGCACGATAGACCAGTAACTCTCGGTGGCGACCAAATCAGAACACTACAGTTGCATGCACAAATCGGTATTGGCATTTCTTTCAAAATCAACAAAAATGTTAATTTGGGAATTGACCACCAAGCAAATATTTTGTTCGGCAACAATGCAGATATGTTGGACGGCTATCGCTTGAAAACGAGAAGCGGTATCGAAACTCAATATCGTGACGTGTTAAATTACACGAGTGTACGTTTGAACTTCAATCTTGGAAGTCGCAAAGAGGGTAGAACAGAGCCACTTTATTGGGCAAGTCCGATTGATGTTATCAATGACGACATCGCCGAATTGAAAGCGCGTCCGAAATTCGACCTTACTGACACAGATGGAGACGGCGTGATTGATATGTTCGACGTAGAAAAAGAATCTCCGGCAGGTTGCCCAGTAGATACTCGCGGTAAATTGTTGGATAGTGACAACGACGGCGTTCCAGATTGCAAAGACAAAGAGCCATACTCTCCACCGGGATATAAGGTAAACGCAGAAGGAATTGCACAAGTTCCAAAACCGTCTTATGCAACAGAAGGCGACGTGAACAGAATCGTAGATGGTAAAATAGCAAATATCAAGATGCCAACGCAAACAACTACAATGAGCGGAGGAATGTCTGATTGGTTCTTACCTATGATACATTTTGATTTCGATAAGTCATACATCAAGCGTTCAGAGTTCGAGAAATTGCAACACGTTGCAACTGTCATGCAGCAAAACCCAAGCATCCGTGTGGTTGCTAATGGAAACACTGACGGACCTTCTTCTGACAGTTATAACAATAACTTGTCTTACAACCGTGCGCAAGAGTCTATCAATTATTTAGTTACTAAATATGGTATCTCTCGCGACCGTTTCATCTTGACTTACGATGGTGAGAACAAAACTTTGGTCAATACCAAGTCCAAAGAATATATCAACCGTCGTGTTGAGTTCCGTGTAGCCAAAGGAGAGTCAGAGATGCCTCGCCCAGATGGTAGAAGCGGTGGAAGAAAATTCAGCGGCAACAAAGACGCTGGTTTCTAAAAAAATATTTTAAATTAAAAAAGGCTTATCGGTTTCGACTGATAAGCCTTTTTTTTTGTAAAAAAGTGTTACTTTCGCTTTCGCATTTTATTTTAGGAATGTATCTAAAATAAACTACTCATTTTTTCTGCTATATTAAGACCAATCACTGCGTTATTTTTTCGTTTCAACGCGCTGCCGTTGCGCCTCAAAAATGCCTTGTTATTGATTGAATTAATTGGAAAAAATTAAGTATCTTGTTTTTTCTTCATTCCTTATAACCGATTTTTATTGAAAATTTATGAAAAAAATACTCAACTATTCGTTGCTGCTACTGCCGCTCGTGCTGCTGCTCCAATGCCTGACGACTTTCAAGTGGCTTTATATTTCAGACGAAATAATGATTTTTGCGCGCTGGTTGAGTTGGGTGTTGCTCGCTTTATATGGCTACAAAACCGATAAAAGTATTACCTTTTGGATTATGTTGAGTATGTTTATAGGAGCTGAAATTGGGTACGACTTTCCAGTCGTAGCCAAAAATCTGCAAGTGTTGAGCAAAATATTTATGAAACTCATCAAATGTGTCATCGCACCTTTACTGTTCGGCACTTTGGTAGTCGGTATTGCGGGACATTCTGATATGAAACAGGTCGGGCGGATGGGCGTAAAAGCC
Source organism: Saprospiraceae bacterium (assembly GCA_043767025.1). GTDB lineage: Bacteria > Bacteroidota > Bacteroidia > Chitinophagales > Saprospiraceae > JAYUHK01. Next base: position 20,522 of record JAYUHK010000152.1, read on the forward strand.
CTAATTTATTTCGAGGTCGTCACCACTATTGCCCTGTTTATTGGTTTGGGGGCGATTAATTTTACGAAAGTTGGCTACGGTATTTCTGCACCAACTACCGCAGGAAAGACCGATACGGTCGCCGTCGCGCTGCTTACGGCGGTCGTACAAGCCGATAAATCTACCAAGCTCATCACTCCCGATGGTAGAGAGCTTAATTTGCAGTCCAAAGCTATCCCCAAACAAGACTGGCAGGAAATCGTGCTGCACACATTTCCCGAAAATATTGCGAAATCCATCGCCGAAGGTCAGGTACTCCAAATCGTTGTTTTTTGCCTACTTTTTGCATTTGGACTGACGCAAATACCGCAAGAAAAGAAAAAATCGGTACTCGGTTTTTGTGAGAGCTTATCGGAAGTGATGTTCAAATTTACCAAAATTATCATGTATTTTGCTCCCATAGGAGTCGGCGGTGCCATGGCATACACTATCGGGACGATGGGAATTGATATTTTCAAAAACCTTCTCGGATTGGTCGCCACCCTTTATTTGGCGTTGATTTTCTTTATTTTGGGCGTGCTTTTGCCCATCGCGCTCTACATCAAGCTGCCGATACGAAAATTTCTAAAAGCCGTCGCCGAACCCGCTTCGCTGGCTTTCGCCACCGCGAGCTCGGAGGCGGCTTTGGCAAGTGCCATCAAAAATATGGAGGAATTTGGTATCCCCAATAAGGTAGTTGCGTTTGTGCTGCCGACGGGTTACACATTCAATTTGGACGGTACTACACTGTATCTGTCGCTGGCGAGTGTTTTTGTGGCGCAGGCGGCGGGCATCGAGATGAGTTTTGGTACGCAGTTGGTGATGGTTTTTACGCTTATGCTGACGAGTAAAGGCGTAGCAGGTGTGGCTCGCGCATCACTGATTATCTTGGCGGGGACGGCTTCTTCGTTTGGCTTACCGGATTGGCCCATAGCGGCTATCTTGGGTGTAGATGCGCTGATGGATATGGCGCGCACGTCGGTCAATGTCATCGGGAATAGTCTGGCTACCGTTTTTGTGGCTTGGTGGGAGGGCGAATGGAAGGCTGAACAGACATAAAAATTGAAAAAAGTTAAAATTTGTGACATTATGCAACAATACCACGATTTACTAAAACACATCTTACAAAATGGTGCGCAAAAAGGCGACCGCACCGGCACGGGGACTTTGAGCGTCTTCGGCTACCAAACTCGTTTTGACTTGAGCGATGGATTTCCGTTATTGACGACCAAAAAAATTCACTTAAAATCAGTTATTTACGAACTATTGTGGTTTTTGAAAGGCGACACCAACGTACATTTTCTCCAAAAAAATGGCGTAAATATCTGGAACGAATGGGCGGACGAGCGTGGAGAGTTGGGTCCTGTGTATGGCAAACAGTGGCGCAGTTGGGCAATAGGCGATGGCAAATCAATAGACCAAATCACGGACGTTGTCCAACAGTTGAAGCAAAATCCCAACAGTCGCCGCATGATAGTGTCGGCTTGGAATCCTTCGGATATAGAAGAAATGGCGCTGCCGCCTTGTCACTGCCTGTTTCAATTTTATGTTTCGGACGGCAAACTTTCGTGCCAACTTTATCAACGCTCCGCCGACGCTTTTTTGGGCGTGCCGTTCAATATTGCGTCCTACGCGTTGCTGACGATGATGATGGCGCAAGTCTGCGGCTTGCAAGTGGGCGATTTCGTCCACACTTTTGGCGATTTGCATCTCTACAACAACCACATCGAGCAAGCGGAATTGCAGCTTTCTCGGGCTTTGCGACCACTTCCCAAGCTCTTGCTGAATCCGCAAGTCCAGCATATTTTAGATTTTCAGTACTCCGACTTCACGCTCTCTGACTACGATCCACACCCACACATTGCCGCCAAAGTAGCCGTCTGAAAGAGCTACTTATTTTTTTTATTTCTATGAAATTAGCTGCGAAATAATTAGAAAAGTAAATCAATCTTATCGTGAGGAATGAAGAGAAAATAAGGTACTGAATATTATGACCCAAAAGACAAGTCAGAATACAGTAACTTATTTTGGACGCGTTCCTAATAGGAAGAAAGTAAAGAAAAATGGCGTTTAAAAAACTGGGAAACAGAATTTTTTGTGCCGAAACTGTAAAAATAGTTTCAATACATCGGTGTAAATCACGGAGCAAATCCATCTAAGTTCTTACACTTAAATAGTTGACATTTATTATACGATATAATTCGTTGATTTTCAATAGTTTATGACGACTCAAAATTAAAAACTAAAAACTTATAACTACTTAAGTAAATAAACAGTTTTACAACCTGATGCCAAAGGCATCAAACATTTATAGAAAAATATATGGTACATCGCGTCCGACCCCGAAGGGGTCGCAGATATAGGGCATT
>JAYUHK010000153.1:0-8962 GCA_043767025.1 Saprospiraceae bacterium
GACAATCCCGAAACCCGTAAAATGGGTATCCATAAAAACCAGTACAAAGAAGTTGCTTCCATCAAATTGTCGGTTTATTTTGATATTTTCAATAAAATGATTACTTCCGAGAGTTATTGACTTGTGCGGACAAAGAATTGGCGAATATTTTGAAAAAAATGCAAAGTTTATACCAACAAAGTTTGGAAATAATCAAGGATTACAGCAAGCGGCGGCGGCGAAAAATATGCTGACTGAACGACCGTCAGCGCAGAGGAATTAATGAAAACAGTAATTTAAAAAAGGGTGGCGTGGCTGCTATGCCTGTTTGTCGAGCGTACAATACTTGTAGTACAAAAAACCGTACAGACCGCCGATAAAGCTATACATAACGTTGAGTAGTATTTCAAAATGCCAGTAAACATAAGGTTGATTGTGACTGAATCGAAGGACATACATTAAAAGTCCTGCAAAAAAGGAGGCTCCAATCACAACACCCAACAGGACATAATGCAATTTTATATAGAATACGTTTGGCATAAAAAGAAGTACTACTTTGAAGGTTTGAATGGCTATAAAATACAAAACACCTCTATAAAAAATTGTCACCATAAAAATATACAACCACAGCACGATTACGTGTCCTACTCTATCTAAAACCGGGTCGTCGTAGTGGTCTAAAATAGTATTAGTTGCTATCGTAAATATTAGGCAATCCAGCAATATTAGGCACAAAGCGAATGGCAACGAAAGGTATGTTTTTTCTTTATTGGTCGTGGCAATTATTGACATATTTGGCAGTTGTTGAAATTTTATTCTCTTTTTCAGTGACATGACACAAAATTTACGGGAGTGAGGGATTTGAGTTTTGCTTTCGGTGTATTTTTGAACATCAAATCCAATCAAAAATACGACTTTTTTAGGAAATAAAAAAAAATCCTACAAAATCTCTACCCAAAACGAAACTTCACGACCGAGCAACGAAAAAGTAAAACTCAATGTTTGCCCTCCATTTTTTCTTCTTCTTGCACTTCGCCAAGCCGAAATTTGAATGGGACGGCGTTGGTCTTGTTCCACTTTGCCTCCATTTTGCAAAAAAACGGCAACTGCTCTACCGAATATTTTGGCAAAAAAGGCGTTGGCTGCGCCAAGTGCGACAGACGTGGCGGCAGCTTCCATTTGTCGTCCGCTGCGGATTTGGGTACTGAATATTCTGCTTTCGCGGGTGCAAAAGCCTTGCTGGGCTGCGCCGTCAGCGACTGGCTCAACAACAGCGAACAAGCTGCGAACAAGATTTTTTTTATTTTAGGCTCCATACAAAGTCAAATGTAGCAACTGTTCCTGACGTTTTGTCGTTTTTTAGAAAAAAAATAAGCAACATCTGTAAAAATGTCGCTAAAAATCGTTTAGTTTTGCGTGGCACGGTAGTTGGTAATTGTTTAGGAATGTGTCTGAAATAAATTACCCATTTTTTTCTTCATTCCAAAGCTGCGCGTGGCGCAAAGAAAATACAGAAAATAACTTTATGTTCAAAGAAATATTGATAAATTCCGACATGGAAGAGGAAGCCGAATTCATGCCGCTCCTTTCGCTCGCCAATGACGATATGAAAGAGGACGATGTTTTTGCCGAAATTATTCCCGTATTGGCACTCAAAAATACCGTACTTTTTCCCGGCGTTGTCATTCCTATCAACGTCGGGCGCAGCAAGTCCATCAAAGCCGTCCAAAAAGCCTACAACGGCGACCGCATGGTGGCGGTGCTTTCGCAAATTGACAGCCGAGTAGAAGACCCAGCCGCCGCCGACTTGTACCAAGTCGGCACCATCGCGCGAGTGCTGAAATTGCTCAAAATGCCCGACGGCACCACGACCGCCATCTTGCAGGGACGCAAAAGATTTCGCTTGGTGGGGCTTACCAAAGAGTCGCCGTATATGCAAGGGCGAGTAGAAACGATTGATTATGAGCCAGTTACAGACCAACGCGAGTTCGACGCGCTGGTTTCGTCGGTAAAGGATATGGCTCAAAAAGTCATTCAGATGTCGCCCAATATTCCCAACGAAGCGGGTTTGATGCTCCGCAATATCAACAACGATGGATTTTTGTTGAGCTTCACTGCGTCCAATATGAGTATCAAAATCGCTATCAAACAGCAGATTTTGGAGGTCAATGATTTGCAAAAAAAAGCGGAACTTATCCTTCAACACATGGACGGCGAGCTGCAAATGCTGCAACTGAAAGACCAAATCGAATCCAAAGTGCGCGGAGATATTGACAAGCAGCAACGCGACTTTTACCTCAATCAGCAGCTTCGCACCATTCAGGAAGAACTCGGCGGCAACCCGCAGGAAGAGGAAATTTTGGCACTCGTAGAGCGGTCAAAAAATAAAAAATGGGCAAAAAACGTACAAAGTATTTTTGATAAAGAAATCCAAAAAGTGCGCCGCATCAATCCGCAAATGGCGGAATACTCGACGATGCTCAACTACTTGGAGCTGATGCTTGAGCTGCCTTGGGAGGAGGGCACTACGGATAATTTTGACCTCTCGAAAGTCAAAAATGTGTTGGACAAAGACCATTTCGGACTCGAAAAAGTCAAAGAACGCATCATCGAACACCTCGCAGTGCTGAAACTAAAAGGCAACATGAAAGCTCCAATCTTGTGTCTGGTCGGACCGCCGGGAGTAGGAAAAACCTCGCTCGGCAACTCCATTGCGAAAGCTCTAAAACGAAAATACGTCCGAATGTCGCTCGGCGGCTTGCACGACGAGTCAGAAATCAGAGGACACCGAAAGACGTACATCGGCGCAATGCCCGGCAGAATCCTCCAATCACTCAAAAAAGCAGGTGCCAACAATCCAGTTTTTATTCTGGACGAAATAGATAAGTTGGGCAAAGATTTTAGGGGCGACCCGTCCTCTGCCTTGCTCGAAGTGTTGGATCCCGAACAAAATAATACGTTCCACGACAACTATCTCGATATTGAATACGACCTCTCGAAAGTCCTTTTCATCGCCACCGCCAACTCGCTCAACAGCATACAGCCTGCCTTGCTCGACCGAATGGAAATCATCGAAGTGAGCGGCTATTCGTTGGAGGAAAAAGAAGAAATTGCGCAGCGACATCTCATTCCGCAGCAACGCGAAGCGCACGGTCTGAAGCCCGCACAGGTGAAAATAAAACCCGAAACATTGTTCAAAATGATTCAGGATTACACCCGCGAGTCAGGCGTGCGAAGCCTCAATCGCCAAGTGGCGGGCGTGATGCGACGCGTAGCAAGCCGAGTGGCGAGCAAAGAAAAATACGACTTAAACGTGAAGCCGGAGGACTTGTCCAATATCCTCGGACCGACTCCGTTCAGCAGAGATATGTACGAAACCGACCCTGTGGCGGGCGTGGTGGTCGGTTTGGCGTGGACGAGTGTGGGCGGCGATATTCTTTTTGTGGAGGCTATCCTCAGCAAGGGAAAAGGCAAGCTGACGCTCACAGGAAATTTGGGCGACGTGATGAAAGAATCCGCCAGCACCGCGTTGAGCTTTTTGAAAGCACACGCCGTAGAGTTTGGCTTGGAGGCGCAAATTTTTGAGGAGCAAGATATTCACATTCACGTTCCCGAAGGGGCAATTCCGAAGGACGGACCTTCGGCGGGTATCACGATGCTGACCGCGCTGGCGTCGGCTTTTACGGGCAGACCTGTCCGCAATCACCTCGCTATGACGGGCGAAATCACGCTGCGTGGCAAAGTGCTTCCCGTAGGCGGCATTAAAGAAAAAATATTGGCAGCCAAGCGAGCGGGCATCCAGCAGATAATCATGTGTGCCGACAACGAAAAACACGTCCTCGAGATTCCAGCCGCCTATATCGAGGGCTTGGAGTTCAGCTACGTCAAGCGAATGACAGAAGTTTTGGAGAAAGCGTTGGTGTAGGGGACAGCAAATCCCTCTTTTAGGAATGAAGAAAAAAATAGGTAGTTTATTTTAGAGGCGTTCCTCAATGGCATTTGAAATAATCAAACGGCTCGCGGCAGTCTTGGCATTGGTACAGCGACTTGCAAGCCGTAGAGCCGAACTGGCTCAACAGGCGGCTGTTGGTGGAGTTGCACTGCGGGCAGGCGATGTTTTTTTCTTCGCCAAAAAGTACGTTTTTGTCTTCGGAAGCCCGACCGACGGGCGGCGCGATGCCATAGGCTTTGAGTTTTTCTTTGCCCGATTCGGTCAGCCAGTCCGTCGTCCAAGCTGGACTGAATATGGTGGTGACGGCGACTTGCTCAAAACCAGCGTCTTGCAGAGCGGCTCGGATATTTACCTCAATCGTGTTCATGGCGGGGCAGCCCGAGTAAGTCGGCGTGATGACGATTTCCAATGCTGCACCGTCAGAAATTTTGACAGTTCGCACTATACCCAAATCCAATACGGTCAGGACGGGAACTTCGGGGTCGCATACGGTGGCGAGTATTTCCCAAACTTGGGCGGATTTGTCTTGCATTTTTTTGTTTATTCTTTTAAGAACTTATTTTCCTACCACTCTAATCCCGGATAGGCGCGCTGGACGGACTGCATCTCTGCCAGCAAATAGCCCAAATATTCGCTGTGAACGCCTTGCTTACCGCCTTTTTGCATCCAAGCGTCGGCAGCTGGAGCGTGGAGTGTGGCTTCGGACAGAACGGCGGACACATTTTGCTGCCAAAGTCCTTGTATTGCCGCCAAATCTACGCCGATTCCAGCTTCTTGTGCCGCCAAATCCACAGCATCGGGCGTGCAAAGTTCGCCCGAAAACATCCAAAGTTCGTCTATTGCGGTCTGTATTTTTTGGTGGCTCAACGCTGTTCCGTCGCCCAACCGAATCATCCATTCGGAGCTGTATCGGAGATGATAAGTGACTTCTTTGAGAGATTTTTCGGCGATAGCCGCCAACATTTTATCGGCACTGGATTTGAGTTGCGTATAAAAGTGGTAGTTGTAGCTGTCGAAAAAAAACTGCCGCACGATGGTGAACGCAAAATCCGTATTGGGCTGCTCCACGAGCAGCACGTTGCGAAACTGGTTGGCATTGCGAAAGAACGCCAGCGTATCCTCCGTCGCACCGTTGCCTTCCAACGTGGCGGCGTATTGGAGCAAACTTCGGGCTTGCCCGAGCTGGTCGAGGGCAATATTGGCGAGCGCAATGTCTTGCTCCAACACAGGGGCATGACCGCACCATTCTGAAAGGCGATGCCCCAAAATCAGCGCATTGTCGGCGATGCGTAGCGTATAATTTATCAAAGAAGCGGTATCCAAAATCGTATTATTTTTTGACAAAAGTAGTACAATTTTGAGATAAGGAATGTATCTAAAATAAAGTTTTTAAGTTTTTTCAAATAAGGAATGTATCTAAAATAAACCACTTATTTTTTCTTCATTCCTAAATTAGAACCAGTCGCTGCGTTATTTTTGTATGTTTTGCACAGCAACATCTTACTGTTTTATTATTTTTTCTAAAAAAGCAACGCCTTCAATGTCCAAGCCGTGAATAAAATAAACACCGTTGGGCAAGGAGAAAATATCTAATTTTTCCAAAGTATTCAGGTTGGAAAAAGATGAAACAACTTGCCCAAAAGTATTGATTATTTCTATAGAAGTGACATTCTCGAGAGCCAAAAATCCATTGGTGACAGAAGGATAAATCCGCGCTTTTGTCGCGCTTTTGGATTGAAGACTGATGATATTAGAATACGACGAGGACAGATCTAAATCGGTGACTTTCAGGCGATAATATTGTGTTCCTTTTGCTTCGAGGTCGTCGAGTTGATACACAGTATTAGAGCCTTTGGCTTTTATTTCGCCTATAGCAGTAAATTTTCGTCCGTCGTTGCTGCGCTCCAACTCGAAGTGTGAAGTATTGGTTTCGAGGGCAGTCTGCCAAGTGAGTGTATTTTTTGAATCCTTGATATTTCGTCCTTCAAAATACAGCAATTCTACAGGCAACGGACTTGCATATTCGTAGGCTCCGATGTCGTAGCCGCTTCCGCTTGGTCGTGGATTTTGGTCGATGTCAGCGTTGGGAGCAAGGCTGCTTGTACCGACATTGAGTGCAGCGCTGCCAGCCGTGATATGAAAATCTGCACCCAAAGTTAAGTTTGCATTTGCGAAACTCGGATTGCCTGTGATGGTGTTTGCGCCTGTGACGGCTGCTGCGCCGCCGCCAAAATGCAGATTGTAATTGTAAGCCAGATTGGTGTTGCTGTAATTGCTATTGATGACATTGCTGGGCGCATTGACCAAAATATTATTAAAAATCCGAATGTCGTTGGAGGAGTTAGCAAAGATTTCGCCGCTGTTAATTTCCGTGCTTTGAGAGTTTTGGTAAGCCGTATTGTTCACGATGTCCACGTGTTCGCTTTCGTAGGTATGGATTCCCGAGCCGCCATTGTTCCAAACCACATTATTGACGACGTATGTTCTGCCTTTGTACGCGCCCAAAGTGGAGCCGTTTTGGGTATTTTTGCTGTCGTCGATGATGATACCGTTGCCGTCTGTGATGGTGCAAAGACCAATCCAAGGCACATAAAGTCGGTTACCAAAGCAGCGATTGTTGCGAATAATATTGCGATAGCCCGATGTGTCTGCGTCAAAATTCCATGATTGATAAAGACTAATACCGCTCGTACCGTAGATAGTGTACCAACAGTTGTTATACGACACATTATTTTCAATCGTAATATAATCACTTTGAACGGTCGAAATACCTGCGCCGCCACAGTCGTAAACTTTATTGTTTGAGATAACAAGATGGTGTGGTTTTGAGGTAGCACCTCTACCGTCGGCGGAAATACCGTTGCCGTTGAACGCAGGATTGGGCGAGCCGCTCGGAGTGGCGCACGAAGCAGGCTGAACAAGGGCGTTGGCGAGCGTCACATTGGCATTATTGCCTTTAATCTCGAACCCGCTGACTTTGATGTAAGCTGCACCGGGACTGAATTTGATACCTTGCCAGCCGTTGAATTGAATTTTGGGCGTGTGAGTTGGATAATTTCTAAACTCAATGTAAGCCGCCGCCGTGCCGCTCCGCGCAATGTTCAGCACGTCTTGCCAAGAATATTGGTTGCTGTATGTACCGTTCATGGCATAAACGGTATCGCCGGGATTGACCAAATCAGCCGCTTTTTGAAGCGTCCGAAATGCGGTTGTGGTACTCAATCCATTGTTGCTGTCGCTACCTGTTCCGCTGACATAATACGTCGAAGGCAAATTATTATTGAATACTATGGCTTCCTTGTCGGGCATCAAAAATGTTGCGGACGGAACATTGACACACGGGTGGTGATAGTCGAAAGTTCGAGCAGAGAGAGTTTGGATTGACAGAGTGTAGAGGATAATAAAAAGTAAGCGGTTGGTCATTTTTATTCAGTTAATTTTGTTAAAATTATTTTCAACGGTATAAATTTGGTATCCATGCAGTCTGAAGGGAGAGAACTATCAAATGAAAGTCTGTTATACAAAGGTATGAAAAAAAATCAATAATCCCAATATTAAACGATAAAAATTAGCGATTTTAAGTTCTTACACTTAAATAGATGACATTTAATGTTCGACATAATTTGTTGATTTTCAATAGTTTATGATGACTCAAAATTAAAAACTAAAAACTTATAACTTATAACTACTTAGTCGAATACTCGCGATTTTATTTCCTCCAAAAAAACGGGTAGCGCGGACTTTTCGTCCGTGCTACCCGATGATACAGTGGTTTAAAATAATTAAATAAGTTTAAATTTGTTAAGAAATAAAATTTTAAAAAGTGTGTGTGAATCGAAATATCTTACTTCGTAAAACGAGTTGAATAAGAAGATGTTGGGGTGCGGATAGAAAGTGTGTACATTCCGTTGTCCAATAAGCTGATGTCGAGGTCTTCGACATCGTCGCCGAATTTTCCACCCATAATGCGCACGCCCGTCAAGTCCAAAACCTCTATTTTGGCATCTTTGCGAATCATATTTGGAGTCGAAATCGTGATTTTTTCTTTTGATGCCGACACTTTCACACTCACGATGGTCTGTGGCGTTTCGGACATCTCTGATGAATATTTATCAACTCCCCGAGCGGGAGTGCTGGCTTCGAGGGTTGCGTAAATTGCTGTTTCGTTGCTATTAGCGGCTGCGAATGACGCAGTTTGCTGTGCAGAAAGGTTGCCGACGAAAGCCAAAATGGTTGCGAAAAGGATAGATACTTTTTTCATAATCGTATAGATTGAATAGATGAAATAAATTATTTTACTGAAAAATTAAGTTGCCGATGTTGCCAAAATGTTTTGTGTCTATGGCTGGCACCTTATCGTATCTGCGAAGAATTCGCTGCTGGAAAGGTATCTAACTGTTTGATAGTTTGGAAGCGAAAAGATTTAATGTTGCTCTCTCGCTGTTTGTTGATACAAATATAAGACGAAAAAATAAAAATAAAACTACACGAAATTTATTTTTGTGACAGTCTATATTTTATATTTTTTTATAAAAATACTAAAAAATTCAGTATTTGCTGAAATAAAATTTATTTTTTAATACAATAAACCAATATGAGTGACAAATTTGCGACTATTTTGTCAAATTAAATATATGTTGCAACATATATCGATTTGCCACAAAAAACGACACAAAATTAACATAATATTCTTTTAACGGAATATTATTTGGAACACGATTCTGAAATGCAGGTATTTTTTTGTATTTGTATGGTAAGGTCTGTACCGCGAATATTTTAAGAAAATATTTTTTTTACTCAAAATATAAAATTGCGCTACACTTATTTCAACCAAAAACCGTGCCGCAAGAAAATTTATCTTTTATTTTCGTATGATTGTCTATATTTGTGCTGCGTAGGAATTTTTAGGGAATTTTTGCGAAGAACAAAAAAAGGAATGAAGAGAAAATAAGGTACTGAATATTGTGACGCAGAATTTTGGGTCAAAACAAGGCAGATTTGAGGCGCGATGCTGTGCATCGTAACGAAAAT
>JAYUHK010000154.1:0-22414 GCA_043767025.1 Saprospiraceae bacterium
TTTTTCGTTACAACGCCCTGCGTTGCGCCTCAAAAATGCCTTGTTATTGATTGAATTTATTGGAAAAAATTAAGTACCTTATTTTTTCCTCATTCCTTACTTAAAACACTTCACTAATATATGGTGACTTGAAAGCCGTTGGCTTTCAAAAAAATAGGCAAAAAAAAGGCGCGTGACTTTTCACGCGCACGAAAAAACGAATTTTACGATTCTTTAACCAAAACTTACACATTAAAAATAATTGCAATATTCGTGCCAAATATTACGAATTTCTTTAATGTGTAATGAAATATCAATATTTCACTAAAAAATCTTCAAAATTCTACAAAAAAACAAAAATAAATTAGCTTGGAAAATAGTCGCGCCAAAAAATTAGCCTCGGCAACCAACAGAGAAGGGTAAAACTCAAGCATACGCCGGGTGGACACGACGCGGTGGACGAACATACCATAATTGGGATATTTTGGTAATTCCACCCGGCTAAATAGAGTGAGAACACAATGGACTGGCACAGGCAAAGCTCGCGCAATCAGCCCAAGCATCTCGGCTTGAGTATCAATACTACAATCGGTTTTCGAGGCGGACTTGACGAAACATATTTAGCCACTACGAATCACCATCGTCCGCTACGTTTGGTGGTTGTGGGATGAACCTCTAATTGCTAATAAATATGGCTAAAATAAAAAATTTGCAAAGAATTTTTGCTCGATGGGTGATAATCGGTAGAAGTTAGGGATTCTATACTTCTTTGGGAACGTTTCTGAAATAAAACTTTATATTTTATTTCTCTTCGTTCTTTATAAATTGTCTGACTATAATTTGTTTGTTCCTGTGATGCAAATGTATGACACATTTTTGTAATGTCATAACTTTTCCACAAAAAAAATGTGGAAAAGTTATAAAAAATTTATTCATATATGAAAATAAATCATACGAAATCCTTTTTATTCCAATAAATAGGAGCGTCTTGGGCTGTTGCGTCGGCTTTGGGAGCTGCATTATTGAGGTCTAAAAAATCTTCTTCTTTTTTATTTTGCATCGGAATTTGTGCTGGCGACTGCTCTTCCGTCAGCTCTTTTTCGTCCCTTCGGAGCTGCGCTAATTTGGTTGCTTGAAAAAATATGCCCAATCCCCAACCTAAAAACGGGTAGATTGCCCACCAATGACCGAAGGAAGTAAAGGCGTTGAGGACAAAAAGAAAGGTGCAAACGCCGAGCCACGACACGACGCTTTGATTGAAATTTCTGCTTTCTTTTTTTACTTTTTGTTGGAGTTCGGGAAGTGTGTAGTCGTTTCTCATCTTTTTCTTATGGTTGGTGATGCTGTGAAAAATTGACGGAGCAGCGCGCCCGTCATCGCGCCCATGCCGCCGATAATAAAAGCTAAAGCAATGGTAATCAATAGAATATGAACGCCCGACAAGCCCCCAATCATCGTTCCGATGGAGTTGGAGAGTGCGCCGAAATTTCTAAAATTCTGAAACTCGGCAAGCAAACCCCAAAGTAGCGCGCCGACGAGTCCGCCCGTTAGAAGGCTGCTCCACGCATTTTTATTTTGCAAAAACGCAAAAACTCCCGTCACGACCGCCAATATCCACCACGCGAAAAAATATTGCGCAGCAGCAACAGCTATAAAAGTGACGAAAAACCAAGTGATGTATTTTTTCATAAATATTTTTTCAGAGTTATCTGTGATTGAATAAATTTAAGTAATCATAAGTTTTTAGTTTTTAATTTTGAGTCGTCATAAACTATTGAAAATCAATGAATTATGTCGAATATTAAATGTCATCTATTTAAGTGTAAGAGCTTACATTCCTTTAGGTAGAAAAAATCATTTTTAAGCAAAAATATGTCGAAAATTCAAGCAGCTATCACGGGAATACAGGGCTATGTCCCGGATTATATCTTGACTAACAAAGAGTTGGAAACTTTGGTGGACACCAACGACGAGTGGATTACTTCTCGCACAGGCATCAAAGAGCGACGGATACAGAAAGGCGAAGGAAAAGGCAGCTCCGATATGGGCGCAGAAGCCGTGAAAGCCCTCCTGCTCAAAACAGGAACTTCCCCCGACGAAATTGACCTTATCGTGTGCGCTACCGTCACGCCCGACATGACTTTTCCCGACAATGCGAACACGATTGCGGACAAGTGTGGCTGCACCAATGCCTATGGTTTTGACGTGAACGCAGCTTGCTCGGGCTTTGTGTTTGCCCTCGTGACGGCGAGTAAATTCATCGAAACAGGAACGCACCAAAAAGTCATCGTAGTAGGAACGGACAAAATGTCAGCTATCGTGGACTATACCGACCGAAGTACTTGTATTTTGTTTGGCGACGGCGCGGGCGCGGTGCTACTCGAACCCGATACCACAGGGCTGGGCATCGTGGATTCGTTGCTGAAAGGCGATGGGTCAGGGCGGCATTTTTTGCACAAAAAAGCGGGCGGCTCGCTTCACCCCGCTACGGTCGAAAACGTGTTGGCAAAAGAACATTATGCCTTTCAGGACGGAAAAAACGTGTTTCGCTACGCCGTGCGCGGCATGAACGAAACTACGCAAGCGGTAATGAAACGCAACAATCTGACGACCGACGACATCGCGTGGGTCGTGCCACACCAAGCCAATATGCGCATTATCCAAAGCGTTTCGGAATATTCTGGCTTTCCGATGGAAAAAATAATGGTCAATATCGAAAAATATGGCAACACGACGGCTGCCACCATTCCGCTCTGCCTTTGGGAATACGAATCTCGACTCAAAAAAGGCGATTATATCGTGCTGACCGCTTTCGGCGGCGGCTTTACTTGGGGTTCGATTTTGCTCAAATGGGCGTATTAGGAACGCGTCCAAAATAAGTTACTGTATTCTGACTTGTCTTTTGAGCCAAAACTGCGTTAGATTTTCGTTGCGATGCACGGCATGGCACTTCAAATCTGCGTTGTTTTGACCCAAAATTCTGCGTCACAATATTCAGTACCTTATTTTCTCTTCATTCCTTAAAAATCGTTTTTGGCTCAAAAAAGTAAAATCTGCGATATATTTGCTACCTTTGCGCCGCTTTTGGAGGTAAGGAATGAAGAAAAAATAAGTAGTTCATTTTAGACGCATTCCTAAATAAAAAAATGGAAAATTTGTTTGAAAATATTTTCCCACCAATTAGAAATTATATTAATCAAAAATAAAATAGAAAAAACTGCATGGCAAGTACATCAGACATCAAAAATGGTTTGTGCTTAGAATACAACAATGATATTTTTCAAGTCGTTGAATTTCAACACGTTAAGCCCGGAAAAGGCGCAGCATTTGTGCGAACAAAAATGAAAAGCCTTACCACAGGGCGCGTATTGGACAACACGTTCCCGTCTGGTCACAAAATTACAGATGTGCGGGTAGAACGCCGCAAATTTCAGTATCTTTACGAAGATGACAACGGATTCAACTTTATGGACAATGAAACATTTGACCAGACTACTTTTCCGTCCAATCTCATCGATAACAGTCGTTTTTTGAAGGAAGGAATGGAAGTAGATATTTTGTTTCACGCCGAAAAAAACTCTCCGCTCACGATTGATCTTCCGCAAAGTGTGGTCGTCACTGTGACTTATACGGAGCCGGGCGTAAAAGGCGACACCGCCACCAACGCCCAAAAAGCGGCGACTATCGAAACGGGTGCCGAAATAAAAGTGCCACTTTTCATCAACCAAGGCGACGTGATTCGGGTAGATACGACGACGGGCGCGTACATGGAGCGCGTGAAGCAGTAATTTTTTTTTGGAAAAACCAACTCAAAATTTTTGAATCGAATGAATAGTATCGACTTATTTTGTGGCTGTGGCGGCATGACGTTGGGTTTCAAGTGGGCGAACTTTCGGTCTATTCTCGCGTCAGATATTGACGAAAATTGCGGCAAAACGGTAGTCAAGAATTTTGAAGAAACAAAATTTGTCTTGGGAAGTATTTCCGAAATCGAAAAAGAAACCTTTGACAGCATTATCAATCACCGAGAAATTGACGTAATCACAGGCGGTCCGCCTTGTCAAGGATTTAGTTTGGCGAATAAAAATCGAAATAAAATAGCCGACGACCCGCGCAACCAACTTTTTTATGATTTTGTGAAAGTCATAAAGTGGTATCAGCCGAAAACATTCGTGATGGAAAATGTAAAAGGCTTGCTTTCTATGGAAAAAGGAAAGGTAATACAGACGATAAAAATGGAGTTTGAGAATGTAGGTTTGGGCTATAATGTCGAATATAAAATCTTAAAATCATCGGATTTTGGCGTTCCACAGAACCGTGAAAGAGTGATTTTGATTGGGTTCAGGAAAGATTTAGGATTATTTCCTGAGTTTCCGGAAGCCAACGTTGGGCATAAAATTACGGTAGATGAGGCGATATCAGATTTGCCTAAAATCCAAGCTGGCGAAGGCACGGAAAATGCAGAGTATCCTACGCTGCCGCAAAATGAATATCAAAAATTGATGCGTCGCAGCTCTGACAAAGTACACAATCACGTTGCGATGAAGCATACGAAGCGACTGATAGAACGGTTTGAGGCTATCCAGCCGGGCAAAAATTTGTTGGACGTTTGGGAAACGCACGGCGCGGTAAAAAGAGGAAATCCGAGCGAAAAATCTACCATCAAATTCAGTCAAAATAATTTAAGACTGCTCGGCAACAAGCCCGCGCCGACGGTGGCGGCATCGTTTCAGAGCAATTTTATACACCCGTATCTGAACCGAAATTTTACGGCTCGAGAAGGCGCAAGATTTCAGTCTTTTCCAGATGATTTTATTTTTGAAGGCATGAGGACAAAGATGAGTTGGGAAAAAGGATTGAGCCAATACCAGCAAATCGGCAACGCCGTCCCGCCCTTGATGGCGAAAGCCGTAGCTGAAAAAATAAGAGATGTTTTACTATACGGAAACTCAAAAAAAAGAATATCCTCGCAGCAACTTGAGATGCAACTCTAAATTTAATTTTTATAAATATAAACCCAAAGGGTATGAGCAAAAAAATAAGTGATATTGTTGCAGCTTACAATCTGTTGGTAAGAGGAATCGAGGGAAAAGCTCATGAAGAAGAAGACAGAGCATATGGAGGCGTTATTCGAGCTGGTAAGGGGTTGATGGTTGAAAGTATTACAAGATTATTATTGGAAATTGCTTGGGAAGAGTTGGGTGGAAATTCTGAACGGATTTCATTTACTAAAATCACTAAAAAACTTCCAATTAAGCACGATTATATTGAGAAAATTAAAAATAAAATTGTAAAAAAATATATTTTTAATCATATTGAAAATTATTACTACACACTAAAAACTGATGTTCACTGTAGTATTGATGATAATTTGGTAATTGGGGTTGAGTGCAAAGCCTACACTGAAAATGCGATGATAAAACGCATACTTGTTGATTTTACTTTGATGAAAAGTATTTGGAAAGATATGCACTGTTTTTTATTGCAATTAGAAAGTCAATTAGGTGGAGATTATTCAAAATTAAACTCAAAAACTACTTTTGGTAGTCCATCAACACATACACTTTTTTCGTATTTTGATGTTGAAATACAAATAATTACGCTATTGGAAGGAGAAAGAAAGGTGGACAAGGCTATTCACAATCCAAAATATTATAAAGCATTAGAGGAAATCCACTTGCAAAGAGCGATTGATAAATTTAAGGTGGTATTGAAAAAATATTTATAATTCAGCTACACTCCGCCAAATATATTGAGTCCGCAATGTGCGCAATCAAACAAAATACTTACTTTTGTTTTTCAAAAAAAACCAAATAGAAAAATCATTTTCGTACGAACAATCTAACTTTTCAACCTTATGATGAATTTTAAAGAAATTCAGGAGTTGATAAAACTCATCAATCGCTCGAATATTTCTGAGTTCAAGCTCAAAGAAGGTGGATTTCAGCTCACTATTCGTGGCAATCAGCAAGTAATCGCCGACCATTCGGCGGCTGCGCAACAGCCAGTGTATATGGCGCAACCCAATTACGCACCGCTACCAGCCGCCGCCGCGCCAGCTGCTGCGCCAGCCGAAATAGCCGCACCTGCCGCCAGCCCGGCACTCGCGCCAACGACGGCTTCGCAGGGTTTGGTAGAAATCAAATCGCCTATCGTAGGTACTTTTTATCGCTCCTCGTCGCCCGACAAGCCGCCATATATCAAAGTCGGCGACATTGTCGAAAAAGGACAAATCGTTTGCATAGTGGAGGCTATGAAACTTTTCAACGAAATAGAATCTGAAGTGCGCGGGAAAGTCGTCAAAGTCGTCACAGACGACCTTTCGCCAGTCGAGTACGACCAAGTATTGTTTTTGGTTGATCCCAAAGGGTAAGTCATGTGTCACAAATTGCACAATTTTGGCTATTTTTTTCTACACTAAAATCACATCATGTTCAACAAAATACTCATTGCCAATCGGGGCGAAATAGCACTCCGCATCGTGCGCACTTGTAAAGAAATGGGCATCAAAACGGTTGCAGTTTATTCTACTGCCGATAGAGAAAGCCTGCACGTCCGCTTTGCCGACGAAGCGGTTTGCATAGGTCCGCCGAAGTCCTCCGAGTCCTATCTCAATATCCCGCGCATCATGGCGGCGGTCGAAATCACCAACGCAGACGCCGTTCACCCGGGCTACGGTTTTTTGTCCGAGAATGCCGACTTCGCAGAAGTTTGTACCGAATACGGTATCAAATTTATCGGTCCTACCCCGTCACAAATCAGGAAAATGGGCGATAAAATTACCGCCAAAGAAACGATGATAAAAGCGGGAGTTCCCGTTATCCCCGGCTCCGAAGGACTGATAAAAGATGTAAAAATGGGCATCAAAAATGCCAAAGAAATCGGCTATCCCGTCATCATCAAAGCGACAGCAGGCGGCGGCGGCAAAGGCATGAGAATCATCTGGGAAGAAAAAGATTTCGAAGCCAACTGGGACAATGCCCGCAAAGAAGCCAAAGCGTCTTTCGGCAACGACGGTATCTACATGGAAAAATACATCGAAGAACCGCGCCACATCGAGATACAAGTCGCCGGCGACCAGTTCGGTAAAGCCTGCCACCTCTCGGAGCGCGACTGCTCGATCCAGCGAAGACATCAGAAGCTGGTAGAAGAAGCACCATCGCCATTTTTGGACGAAGAGCTGCGCGACAGAATGGGCGAAGCCGCCATAAAAGCCTGCAACGCCATCAAATATGAAGGCGTAGGAACGGTAGAATTTTTGGTAGATAAATACAAAAATTTCTATTTTATGGAAATGAATACACGGATTCAGGTGGAACACACTGTGACTGAAGAAGTGATTGACTTCGACCTTATCAAAGAACAAATTAAAATTGCCGCAGGCGAACATATTTCGGGAAAAAATTACTACCCTATGTTGCACGCAATGGAATGTCGCATCAACGCCGAAGACCCGTTCAACGATTTTCGTCCGAGTCCGGGAAAAATCACCTCTTTTCACAGCCCCAAAGGTCACGGAGTTCGCGTAGATACGCACGTTTATGCTGGCTACACCGTGCCGCCGTTCTATGACTCGATGATAGCCAAGCTCATCTGTCGGGCGCGCACGCGGGAAGAATGTATCACAAAAATGGAACGTGCGCTGGACGAATTTGTAGTGGAAGGCATCAAAACTACGATTCCATTCCACCAAAAACTGATGAAAAATGCTGATTTTCGGTCAGGAAATTTCAATACCAGCTTTCTCAACACTTGGGATTGGGGCGCGAAATAAGGAATGAAGAGAAAATAAGTGACTGAATATTGTCACGCAGAATTTTGGGTCAAAACAAGGCAGATTTGAGGCGCAATGCCTTTGCATTGTAACGAAAATCTAACGCAGTTTTGGCGCAAAAGACAAGTGAGAATACAGTCTTTTATTTTGGACGCGTTCCTAATACAAATAGCTCGCTAAACAGTCAAAAAAATGTCACAAATATCCATTAATTATACGGTTTTTGACAGCTTTCCGACGGTCGAAACCGAAAGATTGTTGCTCCGCAAGTTGGATATTTCGGACTGCAAAATGCTTTTTGAGTTGCGCAGCAATCCGCAAGTAATGAAATATTTAGATGCCGCCAAACCCCAAAACGAAGCAGCGTTGGAAATTTTTTGCGAAAATATAGCGAAGTCGTGGGCAGAAAAAAACGGCATTTATTGGATCATCGAACACAAGGCGGAGGCAAAAGCCATCGGTAATTTCTCGTTTTGGCGCATAGACCACCCGCATTGTCGCGCTGAAATCGGCTACGCAATGCTGCCCAAATACTGGGGACGAGGCATTATGTCCGAAGTTTTGGACACGTTGCTGCCTTTCGGTTTTTCTAAAATGCAACTGCACAGCGTGGAGGCAAACGTCAATCCAGACAACCAACTATCCAATCGTTTGCTGCTCAAACATGGCTTTCAGAAGGAAGCCTACTTTCGAGAAAATTATCTTTTCGACGGAAAATTTTTGGACAGCGAAATATATTGCTTGCTCGAAAAAGATTTTATGCCGACCGCTCGCAAATATTAGAGCGTGTAAAAATAAGCAAGTTCATGCACTTAAATAGATGACATTTATTATTCGACATAATTCATTGATTTTCAATAGTTTATGATGACTCAAAATTAAAAACTCAAAACTCAAAACTAAGTACTAAAAACTACTTAAATCTTATAATTGAGAAAAGCAACTTTGTAGCCGAAAGAGGGCTAAATAACATAAATAAAACTCCTAAATTTATGATTTAATGAATACATAAGACGATGATTGCAGAAAAAACACTGAACCAAACACTACACATAGCAAAATTTTCAAAGAAAGACGAGTTTTATACCCAACTTTCAGATATAGAAAGCGAATTGAAACATTACCAAGAACACTTCAAAAATAAGGTAGTTTTTTGTAATTGTGATGACCCCCGAAACAGTAATTTTTTTAATTATTTTGCTTGTAATTTTGAAAATTTAGGGTTAAAAAAATTACTAACAACTTGCTATAAAAATCAAGAAAAAGATTTGTTCATTCAAGAAGAATCTGAAAATGCAGTATTTCTTGAATACACAGGCGATAGAAATGGAAATAAAGTCCCTGATGCAGAAGAAATTGGTATCAAACCTCTCAAAGGAAATGGTGATTTTCGTAGTCAAGAAACTATTGAACTTTTGAAACAATCTGATATTATTGTTACCAATCCACCTTTTTCATTATTTAGGGAATACGTTGAGCAATTAGTAAAATACCAAAAAAAGTTTCTGATTATTGGTAATATTAATGCGATAACCTACAAGGAAATCTTTAAATTAATCAAAGAAAACAAGGCTTGGTTAGGTGTGAATATGGGTAGAGGTATTTCAGGTTTTATAGTTCCCGACCACTACGAACTTTATGGAACGGAGGCTCGTGTTGATAGTTCAGGTGATAGAATAATTTCACCAAATAATTGTTTGTGGCTAACAAATTTAGATACGTCTAAACGACACGAGGATATAGTTCTTTCAAAAACTTATTACGGTAACGAAAGTGAATATCCTAAGTTTGATAATTACGATGCAATTAATGTGAACAAGACCAAAGATATACCTATGGACTATAAAGGCACTATGGGCGTTCCAATTACTTTTTTACATAAATTCAATCCTGAACAATTTGAATTAGTGAAATTTAGAAAAGGAAATGATGACAAGGATTTATCAATCAAGGGCAAATGTCCATATTTCAGAATTTTAATTAAGAATAAAAGATTACAGCATAATAAATGAAGAAAAAGCAAACTGATCGACTAAGTGCAGAAAAAATAAGAGGACAAGGACCAAAAGAAATATTCGGTGAGCACGCTCAAAAGCACGATATATCGGTAAATGATTTTTCAAAAGTCGTCTTTGAAACCTTAAAAAAAGATTTTTCTAATCTTGAGTTTCGTTTCAGAGATAGCATTGAAAAAAAGGAAATTAATGAAAAACTCAATTCTGTTGATTCAAGATTAGGAGTAACAATATTTGTTGCAAAAGCATCAATAAAACCTGACGGTGGGATTATAGAAGTCAAAGATAAAGATGGAAAATGGCGTATTGTTTTAGTCTGTGAAGCCAAACATCAAGGAAAGGACATTGAAAATATCGGAAAAGGAATCTTGGTTGGCAAAAATAATAACCAAGAGTTAATGGTAGCAGGAAATGCGATTGAGCGTTCCCACAAGAACATCAATGAAATAAGAAATCTAATGATTGATGAAAAGCATTTTCCTTATATTTTGTTTTTGCAAGGTTCAAATTTTCTTACTGAACCAATAACAGCAACAAAACCCGATGGAACGGAAGTCATTTTGAAACACGATGCAGGTTCTTTAAATAGAATTGACAGATTGACCGCTTCGAATTATAGTTTGCCCATCAATCAGAATAGTTGTGAGAATATATTTATCTCTATTGACGGAAAATCTGTCATGTTACAAGCAGTATCTATTTACACAAAACCTACAGAATGGTCTATCGAAGAGATGTTGCCAATAATGATAGAGGTTTCAAAAACTTCACTAAAAATCCTCGGACTAACACAAAGATAAATAAAAAAATATACTTATCCAATCGCTTGCTACTCAAACATGGCTTTCAGAAAGAAGCCTACTTCCGAGAAAATTATCTTTTCGACGGAAAATTTTTGGACAGCGAAATATATTGCTTGCTCGAAAAAGATTTTACGCCGACCGCTCGCAGCACAAATTTTTTGTAACTTTACGGGGCGAAAACAAAATTAATGAAAAAACTTCTTCGTCTAATCCTCAACTATCGCCGCAACGTGTTGCTCAATATTTTGAGTAATATTTTGACGGCTTTGTTCACAGTCATCAGTGTTTCCGCGCTTATTCCGTTTCTCCAAATTTTATTTGACAAAACACCCGTCGTAGCCGAAAAGCCAAATTGGACGTGGGCGACCGACTCCGTCGGAAAATTTGCCAATTATTATTTCGGTCATTTGATACAACAATTCGGGAAAGAAACGGCTTTGAGCTTCGTTTGTATCGCTATTATGGTCATCTTTTTTCTCAAAAATCTTTTCAGGTATCTGTCGCTCTACTTTATGTCACCCGTCAGAAACGGCGTGGTACGGGATTTGCGCCAATTATTATTTGCTAAAATAATGTCTTTGCCACTTTCTTATTTTTCAGAGGAACGAAAAGGTGACCTCATGTCGCGCATCACCGCCGACGTGCAGGAAGTCGAATGGAGTATTTTGAATGTCTTGGAGATTACATTTCGCGAACCTTTTGTGATGCTCGGCAGCCTATTTTTTATGTTGGCGGTCAGCCCGTCGCTCACAGGATTTGTTTTTTTACTTATTATTTTTATCGCCGTTATCATTGGGCGAATCGGAAAAACGCTCAAACACAACTCTGGCGAAGCCCAGAAACAGTTGGGCAATCTGGTGTCAAGGGTAGAAGAATCGCTTTCGGGACTCCGAATTATCAAAGGTTTCAATGCCGAAAAGTTCCAATCCGAGCGTTTTTTGACCGAAAATAACCAATACCGCTCGCTGTTGATAAAAATTCTTCGCCGCCGCGACCTGTCCTCACCGCTTTCCGAATTTTTGGGAATCGCCGTTTTTTCGCTGCTTTTGTGGTACGGCTCGCACCAAGTTTTGTCCAATCAAGTCGCTGCCGAAACGTTTTTTGCCTTCCTTTTTGCTTTTTACAACGTCATTGACCCCGCCAAATCTTTTTCCAACGCTTACTACAATATCCAAAAAGGGCGAGCATCATTGGAGCGGATTGAGCAGATTTTAGATGCAGATTTGCGCATTTACGATGCTCCGAATGCCGAGAATATTCGACATTTTCAACATTCGATTGACTATAAAAATATATTTTTTCAGTATAAAACAGATGAAAAACAGACGCTGACAGATATTAATTTTTCTATTCCTTGTGGCAAAACGGTTGCTTTGGTCGGCTCTTCGGGTGCTGGAAAATCCACTTTGGCGGACTTATTGCCCCGCTTTTACGACTTGGAGCAAGGCGAAATTTTGATTGACGGCAAAAATATCAAACAATTTACTATCCAATCGCTGCGAAGTTTGATGGGCATTGTGTCGCAAGAAGCGGTACTTTTCAACGATACGATTTTCAATAATATTGCCTTCGGAATGGAAAATGCGACGCTCGAAGCCGTCCAACACGCTGCAAGAATCGCCAACGCGCACGATTTTATTGAGAATACGGAGCTTGGCTACCAGACCAATATCGGCGATAGGGGTTCAAAATTGAGCGGCGGACAACGCCAACGCCTTACCATTGCGCGTGCGGTACTCAAAAATCCGCCTATACTGATACTCGATGAGGCGACCTCGGCATTGGATTCGGAGTCCGAAAGGCTCGTGCAAGACGCTATCCTGAAACTAATGAAAGATAGAACGTGTTTGATTATTGCGCATCGCCTTTCCACTATCCAGCACGCAGACGAAATAATAGTCGTCCGAGAAGGAGCAATCGTGGAGCGCGGGACGCACGAAAACTTGCTCGCTCGGCGAGGCGAATACAGCAAATTAGCTGCGCTTCAGAGTATGTAAAAATGTCACAAAAAAGCAAAAAATGATTTTTTCAAAAGGCTCTAAACTGTATGGAATCTTCGGAATGAAATGTCCGCGCTGCCAAGAAGGGAAGATGTTTCAGACCAAACTCCTGTCGTTCAAAGGACTGTTGGATATGCCCAAAAACTGTCCCGTCTGCGGTCTTGACTTCGAGCCTGAGCCGGGCTTTTATTGGGGTTCGATGTTTATTTCGTACACTTTTTCCTCCATCGTGCTGCTCACAGCAGGCGCGATTTGTATGATAGGTTTCGATATGGACTTGTACCCAACGTGGGGCGTTTTGGTGATAGTGGCGGTGTTGGGTTTTCTTATCAACGCCCGTTTTAGTCGTTCAGTTTGGCTCGCTATTTGGGTCAGTTATGATGCGAATTGGAGGAATAAAAAATAGAAATTTGTTACTTTTATCAAATAAATATGGAAAAAATAGTCCAAGAAAATCTGGAACAAATCAAGCAACTTTTTGTAAAATATGGTGCAAAAAAAGCCTATTTGTTTGGAAGTGCAGCAAATAATACTTGTCACGACAACAGTGATATTGACTTTTTGTTTCAGTTTCCAACGGAAATGCACTACGAAACCTACGCAAATAATTATTTTGATTTGCTGCACGATTTACAAAATTTACTTCAACGTGATGTAGATTTAGTAGCAGAAAAAACTTTACAAAATCCGTATTTACTCGAAAGTATTAATAAAAACAGAATTCAATTAATAAGTTCATGCACTTAAATAGATGATATTTAATATTCGACATAATTCGTTGATTTTCAATAGTTTATGATGACTCAAAATTAAAAACTAAAAACTTACAACTACTTATGAATTTAAGTTCAAGTAGTTTTTAGTTACATAATTAACTGATAATCAATTATTTATTCAACTAAAAACTAAAAACTAAAAACTATTTATGTTCATTATTGACGCTGTCCGCACGCCCATCGCTAATTTTGGCGGCGCACTTTCTTCTGTTCGCGCCGACGATTTGGCGGCTTTTGTGATTCAAAAATTAGTCGAAAAACATCAGAACATTCCGCTTGCGGCGTATGAAGAAGTTATTTTCGGCTGCGCCAATCAAGCGGGCGAAGATAACCGCAATGTCGCTCGAATGGCACTTTTACTGGCTGGATTGCCAGTGTCTGTGGCTGCCGAAACCGTCAATTTGCTGTGTGCATCGGGTATGGCGGCGGTCGTCCATGCGTACCGAGCAGTCCAAAATGGCGACGGCGACCTTTATATTGCTGGCGGCGTGGAGCAGATGACTCGCGCTCCTTGGGTGATTTCTAAAACTTCCGCGCCCTTTGGTAGAGATGCCGAAATGTTTGACAGCAGCTTTGGCTGGCGGTTTGTGAACAAAAAACTGAAGGAACAATACGGTACCGATGCGATGGGCGAAACGGCAGAAAATCTTGCCGAATTGCACCAAATCAGTCGGGCTGACCAAGATAAATTTGCGCTTTGGTCGCAGCAAAAAGCCACAAAAGCGCAGTTGGAAAATATTTTTGTGGAGGAAATTGCCGTAGTTGCCATGTCACAAAAAAAAGGAGAACCTATTATTTTTTCGCAAGATGAATTCATAAAATCTGCTACTACATTGGAAGGTTTGGCAAAACTTCGCCCTGCATTCCGTCCCAACGGCAGCGTGACGGCAGGCAACGCAAGCGGCTTGAACGACGGTGCGGCGGCTCTGCTTTTGGCTTCACAAAAAGCGGTGGAGCGGTACGATTTGAAGCCTTTGGCAAAAATTATTTCGACGGCGGTGGCAGGCGTAGAGCCTCGCATCATGGGCATCGGACCCGTAGAAGCGTCCCGAAAAGCACTCGCCAAAGCAGGGCTTTCGCTGGCGGACATCGACGTTATCGAACTCAATGAAGCCTTCGCCGCCCAAGTGCTGGCGTGTACTCGTACGTGGGGCATCGCCGATAACGACCCGCGCCTCAACCCCAACGGAGGAGCGATTGCGCTCGGGCACCCGCTCGGTATGAGTGGCGCGCGGATACTTTTCGCCGCCGCCAAAGAACTTCAACGCCGCCAAAAACGCTACGCTCTCGCCACGATGTGCGTCGGCGTTGGGCAGGGCTACGCGGTGGTTTTGGAGCGAGTGTGAGTGGTTTTCGTAAATAAATTTATTCTTTCATCGCTGGATGATGACTTTACCACTTTTCAGCAAGGCTCCTTTGCCGCCCGACTCGGTAGGCGAGGCGGAGATAGTGTAGAAGTACATTGCCGCAGGCAGCTTGTCTAATTCTATGGTGGTGACGGAATTATTGGGCGGCAGCTCGGTTGCAAATACTTGCTTCCCGAGTGAGTTGTAGAGTGTGAAACTCAAAGCTGCGCCAAGAAGTCGGTCGGGTTTTTTGATACTCAGCTCGACGCTCGACGGATTGGGATAGAGTTTCCAGTCGTCGTTGGGGACTGGAACTGGCAGCCGATAGATGGTATCACATGGGCTTCCTATCAATGCGCCCAAACGAAAATTGGGAAAGTATGGAAGTGTAAATCCATTGTAAGTCGGTAATAATATGCAGTGTTGGCAGACTTCGCAGGCTACTCCTTTGAGGTCTGGTTTGTTGATGGTGTGCATCGCGTTGCTGTAGCTCGTGCAGTTTAGGTATATTTTACCGTCGGGACCTGTCTGGGATAAGAAAAAACCCGTAGGAGGTCCATTGGGTGGAGAGTGAAACCCGTCCCATACGGCGACTGTGTCAAGAGATGCTCCAATATCAGCTGCTTCCGTATCGAACTGAAAAACGATGTTGGCATCAGTAGTATATAAAAAGCGACCATTGGGAGAAAAAATAGCTGCTGCACCCGGATAAACCTTGTGGTGGACATATTTTCCATTGCTCAACAGACCAGTACATCGGTCAAAATCAAAAACATAAAATCCGTTGTTATTGTCAAACTTAACATATTTATTTCCGTCTATCGAAAAGTTAGTTTGTGCTTGATAAGATTCTATGAAAGTCGGCACGTCAGAAGAGTCACTTTGGGAAAAGGGACCGTGAAGACCTTCGGGATCGTATAAAAACGTGTAATAAATGTTAGTATGCTGTTTGGGAAGAAGTATCCACCAGTCGCGCCCGTTGGCGTGGCGTGTAGCGGCTACTCCCGTGAAGTCCCCCTCTATAACAATTTTGTTTTTTTGGGTCACTGCGCCCAAACCGTTTTCTTGCCGCATATCAACAATGGTTTCATGCAGTCTATCATACAGCCCTCTGACTGTGGCTCGCAAATGAAATAGGGCGTACAAGTAATCGCTGCCGGGTTTGGGTAGGATAAAATGAGTTATAGGCATTGGGTAGCCGTCGTTGCGCCAACCGTCTGCCACGCTGCCCGGATTCAGGCTATCGCTGTTGAGCATAAAACTATCTTGCCTGTTAGCAACATAGATGCCATTGGTGTAAAATAGTAAATTGCCTGCGGTATCGCAAATAGAGGCAGAAGTGCCAGCAAAGTTCATTTTTCTATTTTTAGCTTTCGCTACCACTTTGTTGTTGTGAAAGAATAGATCAGAACCTCCCCACGCTGGAGTCACAAAAGATTCATAGCCAAACATCCACTGAAAGTCCCGCTTTCCGTCAGGGCTTGTGGTGTTTTGGGCGGTAGCATTTGAAGCAATGATGAGCGAAAGCACGAAAATGACTGTTGTTTTCATACTAAAAAATTGTATGTGGAGTGGTAAAATTCTTCTACTTGCCCTACAAAAATACACTTTTATTTTCACCTACTAAATTTTTCCACATTTATTTTTCAAAAAAAGTAAAACTTTAAAATTCTATTTCGCTCCGACTATTTTTAACTCCCACCGCACAAAATTTGCTACCAACTCACCGTATAATTGTATCCGCCCGAAGTAGCGGCGGCTGTGCTGGGGACGTTTTCGGTGACCATGTTGGCGACCGACGGCGTGAGCGTGTATTGAATGTCGGTGACTATCTCCGACACGATGTGCGGCTCGCCAGCAGCCACTTGGCGCGGCAGTCGAAAATTTATTTGTATGTCCTTGTGAAACAATACTTTGAGTCCGCGATGCGCAGGTACGTCAAATTTCAGAAGTTTTACCACTCGGATAGCTTCCTCCTCCAATCCGCCGCCGAGTTTGGTCAGGATTTTGGTGTCTATCACATTTCCCTTGTGGTCAATCGTGTATTTCATCGCCACCGTGCCTTCCAGTGCTTGCTGCATCGCCTCCTGTGGGTAGCGAACTTGCTCCGAAACAAATTTGGACATCGCCGCATTGCCACCTTTATAGACAGGATTTTTTAGAAATGCTTTTTCTTTCGCTTCTTTTTTCATAAATTATGGTGTTTTTTTTGGTTCAAAAAACTTACTGTCCAAATGCAAAACGGATAATATTGGCACCCATTTTGAGCGATTGCTGCCGAATTTCTTCGGGGTCTTTGTGTACGCCCGGACTTTCCCAACCGTCGCTGATATTGCTTTCGTAGCCATAAAAACACATCAAACGCCCTTTGTTGAGCAGCCCAAAACCCTGCGGCGGCTTGTCGCTGTGCTGATGGACTTTGGGCAATCCCTTCGGAAAATCATACTTTTGGTGATAGATCGGGTGCTGAAAAGGCAGCTCGGTAAACGAAATATCTGGAAAAACTTTTTTCATCGCAGGGCGAATATAGGGGTCAATCCCATAATCGTCGTCAATGAACAAAAAGCCGCCAGCCAGCAAGTAAATGCGTAGGTTTTCGGCTTCGATGTCCGAAAAAACAACGTTGCCGTGACCCGTCAGAAACAGAAACGGATAGTTGAAAATCTCCGCACTTCCCACGTCAATCGTAGCGTATTCGTTGCTCAAATTCATCTGCATTTCCTTGTTGCAAAATTTTGTCAGATTTTCGAGTGCATCTACCACCGAATACCAGTCGCCGCCGCCTCGATATTTGAGGAGCGCAATTTTGAGTGGCGGCTGTTGCGCCTGTACTCCTGCCAAAATGCTCGCCAAAAAGACGAGGCTAAAAAATATTTTTTTCATAAGAACTTTTCGTAAAAACAAATGCTAAACCCAAATGGTATTTTCTCGCGCCACGAAGATTTATCAAGTAAATCAACCCTTTCCCAACCATAAACGCAACTTCTGCGCCAATCGTTTCTAAAACAGTCAGAATCGTGCCAATTTTTTTTACGACACATTGTTATATTTTGTATATTTGCTTCGCTTTTGCATCTAACCTTTATTTTTAGTCGTCACAATTATATCAAAAAACACAGTTTTTATTTTGAACAAACAACGTATTATTATATTCATTGCGGGCTTTATCGCCTTGATAATCACGAGTTTATACTTTTTTCGCCTTCCTTTTCGTTCCGTCAGTCCATTTGAGGCGGTGCCGAATACGTCTGCCGTCGTGTTAGAATTTTCGAGGGCAGATAGCTTGATTGCGCAGCTCAAAAAAACAGAATTTGATAAAAAATTTTCTAATTTTTATCCCGTCCAGCACCTTCAAAAAGACTACGAAACGCTGCAATCCATTTTTAATGCTTCTTCGGACGCTCGGCAGCGCGACCTTCCTTTCAAAGCACAGACACTTGCCGCGCTTCAAGTCAATGCTTCTGATGATGCTAATTTTTTATACATTTTAAATGTTGATAATCAACAATTTGAGTTAGATAAATGGCTCAAAAAACTTACCAATTTCAGAATAGAATCTTATCGCTACGCAAACGAAAATGTGTATCAAGTGACCGAAAATAACAAGTCGGAGCTGTCTTTTAGCTTCGCTACTTATCGAGGATTGTTGCTGGCGGGACGCTTGCCGCTTTTGGTAGAAGATGCGATTGCTCAGCTCCAAAAATTAAATTCCAACATCACGCGCAGCGGAGATTTTCGGGCTGTCCGACAACCCAATAGTAAATCTACGGAATGTCACATTTATGTCAATATAAATAATTTTTCTTCTCTTTTCTCTACTTGGGTAGAACCCGAAAAAATGGATTTTATTGCTTCTTTGAGCCGTTTTACTTCTTGGGTTTCGTTTCGCCTGAATTTTAGCAACCATAAAATCGAATTATCTGGAAAAGCTGCTGGCTTGGAAGGGTTTTTAGCAAATATCGGTAGCAAAACACTTACCAATCGAGCCGAAATGGAGGCAATTATGCCCAATAATACAGCCTTTTTTTCTTGGTTTGACGTAAGTAGTATGTCACGATTCTTAAATAAAATAGATAAAAAATGCCCTGATTTTCAGACTTATCTTGCGCCATATACAGACGGGCAGGGGAGCTTCGTGCTCACAGAGCCATACAGTGACAATCTGGCGGCTTCGCAATTTCTTATCTTTAAAATTACAGATGAAAAAGCGGTATTAAAATCTTTGTCGGACTGTAAAAAGAAATATCAAAATGCAAATGTCTATGATTATCAGATGTTTAAGATTTATTCTTTGCCCGATACTGCTTTCCTTCCGTCTTTGTCGGGTATCAAAACGACTCCACTGGGAACTCTTTTTTATACGATTATAGACGGATTTATCATTTTTGCGGACACTCAAATATCAATCGAGCTTTGGTTGGATAAGTATATAGCAGGTCAAACTCTTGCCTCCGACCCTTATTATTTGGATTTTTTGAGCAGTCAAACGTCTAAAAACACCAATTTTTCTTGTTATTTTAACACTAATTACCTCCAAAAATTTGTCACAAATCTGGCAAAAAATGAAAAACAAAATTCAGTAGCAGAGCAGTTCAATTTACTGCAACAACTTGGGCGTTTTGCGTTTCAAATATCGTCGGACGGAAGCAAACTGTCGTTTGAAGGCTTGTCAAAAATAGGTAAAAATTCAGTCATAAAGTCAGAAAAAAAGGAAAAAAATATTTCGATAGCATGGAAAACTTTGCTTTTGTTTGAAGCCGCCAATACACCTACGATTATCAAAAATCCGCTTAACAATAGTACCCAAATCATGGTGCAGGATACGGCAGGAAATCTTTACAGTTGCAATGAAAGTGGCGAAATTCTGTGGCAAAAACCTCTTGGAGGGAAAATTTTATCGCCCATCTATTCGTTGGATTACTACGGGAATAACCAAAATTATATATTGTTTAATACCGCAAAAAAAATATATTTACTTGATAATCAAGGAAATAACGCAGCTACATTTCCAGTAAAATTACAATCTCCTGCCACCAACGGCTTGATGCTAACCGATTTTGACGGCACCAAAGAATACTGTTTTTTCGTGGCTTGTCAAAACAAAAACATATACGGGTTCTCTAAAATCGGTCGTCCTTTGGAAGGTTGGAACCCACTTTCTAACGCTGGCATAGTCACTTCGCCTATCCGACATTTTCAAAAAGATGGCAAAGATTTTGTCACATTTATCAATAATTCTGGAGAATGGCAGTGCTGTAAGCGCGACGGCACTCGCAGGTGGGAAACAAAAAAAATAACTGCTACATCTTATAGTCCTTTGGATTATCAAATGGATACGCAATTTTCTCGAGTTGTGTTAGGCGACGATAAGGGAAAAATATATGTCACAAATCCAGATGGTGCTACTTTTAATTTGGGCTTCAAGGTAGGAACTAATACGAACACAAAATTTATTTTTGCCGATATTTTTGGCGATGCCAGAAAAGATTATATCTTGTTGAGTAACAGCAGTTTAGCTTGCTTTTATTACAAAAATACAACTATTTTGAATCTTTACGAATATACTTTTTCTGCGCCGCAAGATGAAGTTTTTGCGGTACAAAGTCAAAATAATCAAAAGCCACAAATTGGAGTTTTGTGCAAAAGTAAGTCACAAATTTCTCTTTTAGGGAATAGAGGAATACCACTGACCGGCTTTCCTTTGGCGGGAACTACGTCTTTCGTTCTTGCAGATTTGCTCAAAGACGGCTCTGAAATGCTGATAGTCGGCAACGGAAATTCTTTGTGCGCTTACCGAATGAGGTAATTTATAAGCTGTCACAAATTGTTTTTAATTTTTATAAAATATTACAAAAATTAAAAATTTGGCAAGCTGCCAAACCAGCAGTTTCTGTGCGCAGTCGTGTTGCGCCCAAGCTAACCCCCAGAAAGCCATGATTTTTTGCCATTGCTATCTCGGACTCTGAAAAATCTCCTTCTGGACCAATCAATACCAAGCCGTCTTTTTGGGGCGATATTTTGTGTTTTAAATGCGGCAGTTCCGTGTCGTTGCAATAAGCGATGAATTTTTGAGTTTGATTGTTTTTTTCTTTTTCAGAAATCATAAACTGTTGAAAATCAACAGCTTCGTTTAGTTTTGGGAGATGGGTTTGCAGCGATTGTTTCATCGCAGAAAGTATAATTTTTTGTAATCTGTCTGTCCGAAGGTGCTTGCGTTCCGAATGTTGGCAAAGCAGTAGCGTAAATTCGGTAGCACCCATTTCGGTCGCTTTTTCTAAAAACCATTCTAATCTGTCCATATTTTTTGTCGGTGCAATAGCGATGTGAAGTTGGATTGGTTTTAAATTAATATTTGGTATTTTAGAAATAATCAAAATTTCTGCTCCTTTCTTATTGGAGTTGGTCATTTTTCCAAGATACAATCCGCCTTTTCCGTCCGTAAAATGCAGCTCTGCGCCTACGTTTTTTCTCAATACTTGCAGGCAGTGAGCGGACTCTTCGGCATCAAAAAACGCCTGTTGCTCTGTCACAATGTGTGCATAAAATAATTGCATTTTTTATTTTTTCTTAATTTTTAGACAAAAAAAGGGTCAAATTCCCGAGCAGGAATCTGACCCAAAGTTAGCCAAAATTTTGGCTTTATTTCTTACTCCACTCTGCAATAGATTTCTCATTGCTGCGGACATAATCATCGTTTTTCTCTTTTTTCGCCAATTCTATTGATTTTTTTGCGGTAACAATAGCACCTTTATAGTCACTCATTTGCGCCTGAATCAGTGCTTTGGTGCGCACCATCCAAAATTTTTCGGCACCGCCTTTGTCCATCGCCATATCTATCCAAGTTTTTGCTTGCGCCAAATCCTTTTTTTCCTCCAAATAATAGCGCGCCGAAGCGTGATAATCGTTGAAAGTCGGACCCGCCAATTTCTTCATAATGTCAGCAGAAACTTTCGTATCCGTGAAAACGCCAAGCGGCACGGACACTTTCGTATTCTCCCAAACGAACTCCAAATCTGCTCCACTATTCTTCAAATTATTGAACTCTATGGTGAAGGTTTCTTGGTTGTTGTTCATTTTTTGTGTCGGTACGGTGAGGCGAAAAGCGTCTTCTTCGTCCTTGTAACCGTCTGTCCCCCAGTTAGTTGTGCTTTTATTGACGATAATTGTCCAGTCTTTTTCGTTGGGGACGGCGTAGAGCGAGTAGCTGCCTTTTTGTAGTTTTTTGCCGCCGAGCGTCGCGCTGTCGCCGAGCGTAATTTTGGTAGCGGCGTTTGCTCCGAGTCGCCACATTTCGCCGAAAGTCAGCAATTCACCGAACACTTTGCGACCCTTCGCACTCGGGCGAGAGTATTCGAGCGTCACTTCGGTCAAGCCGACAGTTTGGGTCAATTTCGCCGTAGGGCTTGGTTGAGGGGTAGTAATTTGAGCATTCAAGCCGCTAAAAGTAAATGCGGCGATTGCTAAAGTGGATAAAATTTGATTTTTCATATTTATTTGATAAATTTTGAGAGAAACAAGTTGAGTCAAAAAAAAGTTTTAAAAGCGATAAAACAAGGAGGAAAAAATGAAATGCTTTCAATTCGCACCTTTTGGAACGCGTCTAAAATAAATTAGGTACTCACGTTACGCAAAAAATCTTTTTACTAAAATTTCAAGTAGCATTTTATACAATGTGACTGCCTTTTCAGACGTGCCTTGTAGAAATTCAAGTTTTTGCAAAA
>JAYUHK010000155.1:0-5622 GCA_043767025.1 Saprospiraceae bacterium
TTTTAAGCAAAAACTTTAGAATTTATACAGAGCACTTGATTTTTTTGGTTACTTTCTTCTCCTTCCCCTCTGGGGAAGGTCGGGTTGGGGATAAAAAAAAGTGACAAAAACCAAGTAAATAGATACAAAAGTCAAGCTCTAATGAGCCAATTAAAAATTCATGCGTAACATGAGTTACTAACTTAAAACTTTTGCGCCGACTTCAACAAGACAAAACAAATTAATGATAGTGCCCGACAGGACATTTATAAATTTTAATTTAGACATCATAAACTCTAATTATTCATTAACTTTTAAATTCAAATAAAATGGAGCAACTAACTAGTGCAACACCAGAACCGATTACTATTGAGAGAATTTATCACTTAATCAATAGCAAAGGCATTGACCCAACCATAGCAAACATTGACTTGGAGATGGTAAAGATGAAACTGACGGATATTGAAGAAGGGCTTGGTTGGACAACGGAGCAGTGTGAAATTGCAGAAGTTGAATACAAACGCTTTCTACACCTAAACAAAAGATTTCCTAACTTTACAATTGTTCCGCATACCGCAATGGACGTGATGTGGCATCAACACATTCTTGATACAAGAGCATATCACAACGACAGCAACATTATTTTTGGACAATATTTTCACCACTTTCCTTACTTTGGCATAAGAAGTGAGTCCGACAAACGAGATTTAGTTTCTTCATTTGATGAAACACAAAAAATTTATCTGAAAGAATTCGGAGAAGAAATGATAAATGAAAATTCAAGTAAGTGTACTCGTAATTGTGTAAGTAGATGCACTCGAAGGTGCAAAACATAAGTTATAACAACTGCAAAGAATGAAAAACATCTTTTTATTAAAGATGTTGTGTAGATTCGGAACAGCCTTAATTTAAGAAAGCATCTAAAATAAACTATTTTACTATTTTTATAAAAAAATTGATAAATAATTAATGAAAAAACTTACTACATTTTTTATTTTTTTGGGAATTGTAAATCTACTTTTTGCCCAAAAAGAATTTACCGTTAGCGGCTATATCGAAGACGCTAACTCCCGCGAAAAACTCATCGAATCCAATGTTTTTGACCTTAAAAGCAGTCAGGGAACGGTAGCCAATAACTACGGTTTTTTTAGTTTGACACTGCCGCAAGATTCTGTAACATTGAGATTTTCTTATACTGGCTACCAGACGAGAGAATTTAAAATACTTCTAAATAAAGACATTCGTATGGACGTGCGCCTCTCGCCAAGCGTCCAACTGCGCGAAGTAGAAATCGTAGGCTCCAAAGTGGAGCGCATCGAGCAAGAAACTCAAATGAGCCGCGTAGTGGTGCCGATAGAGCAAATCAAAAAAATTCCCGCCCTGCTCGGAGAGGTAGATGTCCTGAAAACCTTACAGCTATTGCCGGGCGTGCAGAGCGGCGGCGAGGGTCAGAACGGCTTGTATGTGCGAGGTGGAAGTCCCGACCAAAATTTAATTTTATTGGACGGAGTTCCAGTTTACAACGTGTCACATTTACTCGGTTTTTTCTCGGTTTTTAATGCCGATGCCATCAATAATGTGACGTTGATAAAAGGCGGTTTTCCGGCTCGCTACGGTGGTCGCCTCTCGTCTGTGATTGACATAAATATGAAAGAAGGCAATTTGCAAGGCTTTCACGGCGAGGGTTCGATTGGGCTTATTTCGTCCAAACTGACGCTCGAAGGACCCATTTGGAAAGAAAAAGCGTCTTTCATCGTGTCCGCTCGACGGACTTATATTGACTTGATTCTCAAACCGCTCATCAGTGCGACCCAAAATACAAGCACTCAAAAGACCAGTTTGAGTTTGTATTTTTATGATTTGAACGCAAAGGTAAATTATAAAATTAACGACAGCCACCGCATCTTTTTGAGTGCTTACACTGGAAAAGACGTGTTGGGAGTGAGCAATAAAACCATCAGCCCGACCAATAGTTCGGACTACGACTCCAATACCGCAGGCACAGATTGGGGCAACGTAACTGCCGCCCTTCGTTGGAATTTTGTCATCAACAAAAAAATGTTCAGCAACACGACCCTGACGTACAGCCAGTACGGGTTCAACTTTTTGGCTGCTGCTGCGGTTCAGTCGGGTAAAAATATCAATTCTTTTTCCGCAAAATACGTTTCTGGTATCCAAGATTGGGCGGGCAAATATGATTTTGATTATATCCCGAACCCACACCATTATATTCGTGCTGGAGTCGGAATCACGCACCATACTTACAACCCAGGAGCGTTTCAGTTCAATACCCAGATTACGAATGTAAACATTGACACTGTCATTAGTGCCAACAAAACGCGCTCCGTAGAAAGCTCTATCTACGCCGAAGATGACATCAAATATGGTGCTTTTCGAGCCAATTTGGGCGTTCATGCGTCCAATTTCGCCGTAGATGGCATCGCTTACCAGTCTGTGCAGCCGCGCATCGGCTTGAATTATTTGCTCAATAATTCGGTCGCCATCAAAGGTTCTTTTACCACCATGACGCAATTTATCAACTTGCTAACAAATGAATCTTTGAGCTTGCCGACCGACCTTTGGGTGCCGAGTACCGCCAAAATAAAGCCGCAACAAAGCTGGCAAGCTGCCGCCGGAATTGCCAAAACTATCCAAGATGAGTACGAACTCAGCATCGAAGCCTATTACAAGGAGATGAGAAAAGTTATTTCGTACAAAGAAGGCGCGGACTTTATCGGCACTTCGACGAACTGGCAGGACAAAGTGACGCAAGGAAACGGCAAAGCCTACGGGTTAGAGTTTTTTGTGCAGAAGAAAAAAGGACGTTTGACGGGCTGGGTCGGCTACACGCTCTCTTGGAATACCCGTCAGTTTGCAGACATCAACGGCGGCGTAGAATATCCGTTCAAGTACGACCGCCGCCACGATGCGTCTTTGGTAATGTCCTATCAAGTCTCGCCGTCCATTTCCATCACAGGGACTTGGGTGTATGGTACTGGAAATGCAATTTCGCTGCCGCAATATCGCTACACGGCGGGCGTTTTCAATCCATACACAAGCAATCCGTTCTCGACTTCGGAAGTGCAAAACATTGGCAATAAAAACGCCTTTCGCATGAATGCCTACCACAGAATGGACGTAGGAATAGAATTTTTTAAGAAGAAAAAACGCTGGGAACGCAAATTCGTAGTGGGTTTTTACAACCTTTACAACCGCAGAAATCCGTATTATATCTATTCTGCGGTAGATTTTACGGCTGCTGGCGTAGGAACATCTGTTTACAAACAAGTAAGTTTGTTCCCAATTATTCCTTCTATAGCTTATAGTTTTAAGTTTTGAGTTTTGAGTTTTGAGTTTTTAAAATTATTTAAACTAATTTTAAACTTTAGCATAAATCGTTAATTGTTTATTATTTATGACAAATTTTGACTTAAAATTAAAAACTAACTTTCAACGACTGTAAAATAATGACAGCTCAATAAAAAAATTAACAATAGAAGTGACCATGACAGATTTTTGTCCATGTCACAAAAATAAATTTAATTATGAAAAATTTAATCTTCGTATTCAGCACTTTTCTTGCCCTCGTCGGCATTCAGTCGTGCGACAGCAGCTCATTTGAGCAAGTCGTCACGATTGATATTCCAGCCCACACTTCCAAACTGGCATTGAGCAGTTCTTTACACAACATTGACACTGTTTTAAGAGTGTTTACAGGGCAAAGCGTCAGCATACTTGACGTTACCACCTCGCAGATTGCAAGCGGCGCACAGGTACAGTTGCTCAAAAATGGTACGTCTTTGGGGACTTTCCTCCCACAAGGCGACGGCTGGCAAACCCTCAAAATCCCTGCGCCGCTCGGAGAAGACAGAGCCGCCGTTTATACTTTGAAAGCAACTGCCAACGGCTTTACGGAAGTAAAATCTACTCAAATTATGCCCGTGTTAGTGCCTATCAAAACCGCTAAATTGGTTATTGACACGACCCAAGAAATGGGACATGGGGGCGGCGGCGGACCCGATGGCGGCGGCGGCAAGCGAATAGAAGACAAAATAACACTCGACTTTCAAGACCCCGCCGGCAGCGTAGAATACTACGCCGTCAATGTTTTTTTGGTAGTCACGAATCCAGACGGGACTTTTGCAGTCCAAGATGTGCGCCACATTCGGACGCAAGACCCGATAGCAGAAGAAGTGGGAAACGAAATTTTATTGGCAGGAACTTCGTTTGACGGCAAACCTTATTCGCTCAACTGCACTACTCGTATCCGAAAGCAAGATATTCCGATAGGCAGCAGTGCCAAGTTTTATGTAGTGCTGGAGTCCATCACAAAAGATGAATATTTTTACAAAAAAGCGGTTGCTTCCTACGAGCAAGCGCGTGAAAATCCGTTTGCCGAGCCAGTAATCGTGCGGACTAATATCGAAAACGGTTATGGATTTTTTGGACTCCGAGCCGTCAGCAAATTTGAATTTCAGTTGTAGTAAAAAGGCAACGAAAAATGTAAATATCGTCAAGTCCAATTAAAATTATAACGTTTTTTTTTTTAAAGTCTTTTCGCCATTGCTGGCGAAAAGACTTTTTTTTGTCCGCGCCGAAATAAATAGTTTTCAAATTTCGTGACTATTTTTTGGGAAATAGTCTAAAAATACGAAACAATTTTAAACGACAAAAGAATATGAAACTTTCGACTCCTTTCCTGATTACGGTGCTAATTATTTGGATTATTTTGGCTCTCTTTTGGTATCGAGGCAGTAGCTGTGCCGCTTGCAATTCCTCTGCATCGGACCAAAATTCGTGGCGCGGCGCAGGGCTTTCTATAGCAGATGGCGATGCTTGGAAAGTCAACAATACAGAAAATTTAAGGTTCAAAATATCCGAAAATAGTCCTTACTTGCCCGCAAGTGTGAGCAATAATTTGGATTCGTTGGCTCGTCACATTACTGCGTCTGGCGCATCTAAAATGCTGACTGTCACAGGATTATACCGCTCTTCAGAAAAAAATAACACCAGCTCTAAAAATCTCGGACTGGCTCGAGCGGAGGAGTTGAAAAAAGACCTCATCGCACGAGGAACGCCTGCTGCGTCCATTTTTACGGCAAGCCAAATGACCAACGATTTGAAAAACTCAAGCGATAGTGTCTGGGGTGCCGTCAATTTTAATATACAGACTTTGAACGGAACGGAACGCGTAGCACTCAGCGAAGAAAACTTGCTCCAGCCAAGAACCATCTATTTTTTGACGGGCAAAAATTCACTTTTGGTGACTCCCGAATTGAGCAATTATTTTAAAGAAGCGCAGGCTTATTTGACCCAAAAAACAGACAAAAAACTCCTCGTCACCGGACACACCGACAATGCGGGCAAACCAGAAATCAATCTTGCGCTGTCCAAGCGACGAGCCGAATTTGTAAAATTAGAAATGTCACAAAAAGGCATAAATATTGCACAAATTCTTGCCGACGGAAAAGGCGACACCAACCCGATAGCTCCCAACACAACGGCGGAAGGAAAAGCTAAAAATAGACGTGTAGAAATTGTTATTAAGGAATGAGGAAAAAATAAGGTACTTAATTTTTTCCAATAAATTCAATCAATAACAAGGCATTTTTGAGGCGCAACGCAGGGCGTTGTAACGAAAAA